>JAIUMW010000041.1 GCA_022565365.1 Oceanicaulis sp. | reverse complement strand
CTGGCGCTCGCCGTGGTCGGCGGGCTTCTGGTCTCCATGGTGCTGACGCTCATGGTGGTGCCGTGCCTCTACGCCATCGTCGATACGGGCGCGCGGCGGATGGCGGGCTGGGTCAGCGCCGGGGTCACGGGTCAGCGGCGCGCCTAGGGAGCGGCGCCCGTCGGGCGATGTGTCTGGAAAAGAAGTGGCTCCCCGGGCCGGACTCGAACCAGCGACCGATCGATTAACAGTCGATTGCTCTACCAACTGAGCTACCGGGGAATACGCCGTACGCGACGGAGGCTGGTCTTTAGCAACGCCGTGGACCGCGTGCAAGCGCCTGGCGGCGCCCGTTTGCACCCGCCCAAACATCGGGTCAAAAAAATCGGGAGCCGAAGGGGCTCCCGAAAAGGCTTTGGGTGGATGGTGGGGTGTCTTCGAGGGAAGACACGTAAACAAATACCGAATCACCGGTTAACATCGCCCTAACGTTAACGGAAAATCCCGAAGCGCCGTTGGCGTGGACCCGTCTGCGTCCACGAGGCCGTTTCGCGCTGACGCCCCGGCGTGATAGTCTTGTACGCCAGCGAGCGGGCATCGAAACCGCTGCGTACAGAGCGGGAGATCAAGACATGGCAAAGCGCGCCGACACCTATGCCGGGTTCTGGCCCTATTACCTGCGCGAGCACGCGCTGGCGCCCACGCGCTACCTGCATTACGCGGGCACGGTGCTGGCCACATCGGCGCTGATTTTCGCGTTGGCGACCCAAACCTGGTGGGCGCTGATCCTGTTTCCGGTGTTCGGTTACGGCTTCGCCTGGGTCAGCCACGCCTTTGTCGAGCGCAACAAGCCGGCCACGTTCGACCATCCGCTCTGGTCGCTGATCAGTGATTACCGGATGACGTTCCTGGCCTTCACAGGCCGGCTTCGCCCGCACCTGATCGAGGCCGGTGTCCTGGATCACCCGAACGCGGCGGCAGCGGAGTAAAACCAGCCGGTTCGGGAGAAGGGCTCTGGAGGCGCCACCCGGAATCGAACCGGGGTGCAAGGATTTGCAGTCCTCTGCGTCACCACTCCGCCATGGCGCCGCTCCTGAGCAGAACCCCTTACATAGCCAAGGGCGGGGCTGCCCGCAACGCGCTTGGCTGCTGCGCGCTGCATGCGCGGCCGCCCGCGCCTTGCCGCCTGCTTGAGGTGCAGGATATAAGCCGCCGGTCCCTTTTACGTCCGCACCGCCGGACCAGCCACAAGGTCGCGCCCCGTGTCCGATTTCACTCAGGCCCGCCTCGCCATGGTCAATAGTCAGGTGCGTCCCAGCGACGTGACCGATGTGCGCCTGCCAGACGCCATGGCTGCGATCCCCCGCGAGCGCGGCGTGCCCAAGTCCCAGATGGGGCGCGCCTATGCTGATACCCAGATCACCTTGCCGGGCGGGCGCGCCATGCTCAGCCCGCGCGATTTCGCCAAGCTGGCCCAGGCCGCCGCGATTCGGCCGGGCGATGTGGTGCTCGATATCGCCTGCGGGCTGGGATACTCCACGGCCGTGCTGGCGCGCCTGGCTGAGACGGTGGTCGGGCTGGAAAGCGATGCGGCCATGGCCGCCAAGGCCAGTGACCGGCTGGCTGCAGCGGGCGCGGACAACGCCGTCATCGTCGAAGGCAAGCTGGCCGACGCCATGCCGGGGCAGGGTCCGTTCAATGTGATCTTCGTCAATGGCGCCGTGGCCGAAGCGCCGGCCGCCTGGCTGGACCAGCTGGCCGAAGGCGGACGCCTCGTCGTCTTCCTGCGCTCCGGCGAGGTGGGGCGTGCGACGGTTTTCACCCGCTCGGCCCGTACCATCGGTGAACGCGCCGTCTTTGACGCCGCTCCGCCCTTCCTGCCGGGCTTCGAGCCGCAGCCCGGGTTCGTCTTCTGAGGCGTCGCACCTGCGACACACTCGCCAAAATTTAATGAAGTGAACGCTGTTCACTTTTGTTTTCGCGTTATATGTGACCAGATAAGAGCCTATCGTGGCAGGCCGATACCGTATGAGGGCGCGATGAAATTTCTGATCAGGGCTGCACTGGCGGCGGCATTGATGACATCGGCCGCTCCGGCGGGCTGGTCCCAGTCGCTGGAAGAGACTTTGTCAGCGGCATACCGGACCAATCCTCAGCTTCAGGCCGAACGCGCCCGTCTGCGCCAGAGCAGTGAGGGTGTGGTTCAGGCGCGGTCAGGACTGCTGCCGAGCGTGTCCGCCAGCGGGACGCTGTCGGAATCCGAGACGTGGGGCGGCACGGGCGCCGGCGGCGCCGGCGGCGCTAATACCGGATCCAGCTCTGTCGGCGCCACGCTGAGCCAGCCCATTTATCGCGGCGGCCGCACGCGCGGCTCAATCAATGCAGCCGAAGCGCGCTTTGAGGCGGGCCGCGAGCGTCTGCGCGCTGTGGAGCAGAACGTGTTGCTCGACGCGGTGTCGGCCCACGCCAATGTGACGCGCGACCAGCAAATCGTCTCGATCCGCTCCAATAACGTTGAGGTTCTGGGTGAGCAGCTGCGGGCCGCGCGCGACCGGTTCGAGGTGGGCGAGATCACCCGCACCGATGTCGCGCAGGCCGAAGCGCGCCTGTCGGGCGCGCGCGCCCAGCTGTCGGGCGCCCAGGCGGCGCTGGCGGCCTCGCGCGCCGCCTATGCCCGCGTAACCGGCGTGGACCCGGTTCAGCCTGAACTGATTGGACCCGGCGCGGGATTGCCGGAGGCGCTGGACGGCGCCCAGAATCTGGCGCTGGACAATAATCCCGATCTGCGCGCGGTGGAGTTCAACGAGCTCGCCGCACGCGAGGGCATAAGAGTGGCGCGCGGCGCGATGCTGCCGGAAGTCTCGTTGAGCGCCTCGGTCAATGAGAGCCGCGATTCGGCGTTTTCCGGTCAGGCGCGCGGCTCGGCCCAGGTGCAGGCGCGCGTCAGCATGCCGATTTTCACCGGCGGGCTGAACCAGTCGCGGGTGCGCGAGGCGCAGGCCTCGGCCGACGAAGCGCGGCTGGCCGGCCTGACCACGCGGCGTCAGGTAATCGAAGCGGTGTCAAACGCCTGGAACAATTATCTGGCCGCCCAGGCGGTGATCGAATCAAGCCGTGAAGCGGTGCGCGCCAATGAGATCGCGTTCGAGGGCGTGGAGCAGGAAGCCTTTGTCGGGCTTCGCACCACGCTGGACGTGCTGAACGCCGAGCAGGAATTGCTCAATTCGCGCCTGGAACTGGTGCGTGCCGAGCGTGATCTTGCGGTGGCGAGCTATGCCCTGCTTCAGACGCTGGGTCTGCTCAGCGCCCGCGATTTGCAGCTGCCGGTGGCTGATGACTCCGCGATTGAAGAGGACAGCCGGACGCGTTGGCCTAACTTCAGCTTAATCCCGTGGAATTAGGGTCTCCTGACGCGTCCCCAACGCTGGACAGGGACGCGCGGTAGCGCCTAAGTTTGGCGCGACCGTTTCCCCTCGACGGAGCAAGGACATCGCGATGGCTCAGGATAGCGCCGACCAGGAACCGACAATGGAGGAGATTCTCGCCTCCATTCGCCGCATCATCAACGAAGATGATGAGGCCAAGCCGGAAGCAGAAGCTGCTGAAGAGCCGCAGCTGGCAGCCGAGCCCGCACCGGCGCCTGAGGCCGAGCCGGAGCCCGAGCCCGAGCCGGAGCCTGTCGAGGCCGACGACGACGATGTTCTGGAATTGACGGATCGTGTTGAGGATGACGCCATGGCCGGCGGCACGGCGCCAATGGCCATCTCTGATGATCTTATGATCGTGGATCGCGAAGACGAGCCAGAGTTAGAGCCGGAACCCGAACCCGAGCCGGCCCCTGCGCCCGCCGCAGAGGCGCCGCATCCGGAACCTGAACCTGAACCTGAACCTGAACCGGCCTCCGAGACGGATGACGATTCGCTGCTGGACGCCGCGCCGGCCAGCCTGGCCGCTGGCATGTTCGCCGCCCTGTCTGACAATCTGCGTGTCTCGTCCGAACAGGGCCAGACCCTGGAAGGCATTGTGCGCGAGATGATGCGTCCGATGCTCAAGAAATGGCTGGACGATAATCTGCCCGCTATCGTGGAAGAGAAGGTCCAGGCCGAAGTGGAGCGCATCGCGCGCCGCCGCCGCTGATCTCAAACGCCCGGTCTGAATCAGAAAGCCCCGGACCTTGCGTCCGGGGCTTTTGCGTTCCGCGCAGACGGCGGGTTCGGATGTCTTCAGCCCGTGACGACGAGGCTCAGCCAGCGGGCGGCCAGGGCCGGGGCCGGGGCGTTTTCAATCTCCACCTCCACATCATGGGCGAGCTGGATCTGTCCCGGCTTGCGCTGGTCGGCGCTGGCGAGGGTGAACTTGCCGCGAATGCGCGCGCCGACGGGCACGGGACTCAGGAAGCGCACCTTGTCGAAGCCGTAATTGATGCCGATGGCCTTGTCCGGGAAGGCGGGCATGCACTGGGCCGCGAAATGGCTGAGCATGGAGAGCGTCAGAAATCCATGGGCGATCGGGCCGCCGAACGGGGTCTCGGCCTTCGCCCGCTCCGGGTCCACATGGATGAACTGGTGATCCAGCGTGATGTCGGCAAAGCCGTTGACGCGGGCCTGGTCCACAGTGAACCAGTCCGAATGCCGGGTTTCGCCGATGCGTGATTGGTAGTCCTGAGTGTTTGTCATGGCCGCAATTGACCCGCCCGCGCTGCCCCCGTCAAGCATCGCGCTTGCCCGCGTGTCCCGGTCATGTCAGCGTGACCCTCTGAATTCACGGGGAGAACACGATGCGCGCGATTCTGGCGGGGCTGGCGGCGGTGCTGATCTGGACCGGGGCGGCTCTGGGCGATGTCTCCGGCCACTGGCTTCGGCACGCGGCTGTCTCTCCGGACGGAAGCCAGATCGTCTTCTCCGCCCACGGGCAGCTCTGGCGCGTCAGCGCTGAAGGCGGAACCGCATCGCCCATCACGACCGGCGAGGGGTGGAGCGGCCACCCGGTCTGGTCGCCGGACGGGTCCATGATCGCGTTCGCCAATGACCGGTTTGGCAATCTCGATATTTTCGCCATGCGCGCCGACGGGTCTCAGGTCTCGCGCCTGACCTATCATTCGGCCGATGACCGCCCGTCTGATTTCTCCCCTGACGGTCGGCGCGTCCTTTTCAGCTCGTCGCGCGGCGCATCAGCTTCATCGAGCTATTTCCCCACCGGCGCGCTGCCCGAGCTGTACGAGATCGCCGTCACCGGCGGCGCTCCGCGCATGGTGACCACCGTGCCCGCCAATGAGGCGCGCTGGAGCCCGGACGGCGCCCGTATCGCCTATCGTCAGGAGCGCGCCTATGAGAACGCCGAGCGCCAGCGCGACGTGTCCTCCTTCGCCCGGGATGTCTGGGTGTTCGATGTGGCCAGCGGCGCGCACGAGAATGTGTCGGTCAATCCTGGCGGCGATCATTCCCCGGCCTGGGCGGATGACGGATCGCTTTTCCTGCTTTCTGAAATCGATGGCGGGGCGTTCAATGTCCACCATCTCGATCTGGACACGGGCGAGCGCACGGCGCTGACGCAGCACGGACCGCATCCGGCGCGCGACCTCTCGGTCAGCCGCGACGGGCTGGCGGTGTACACATACCACGGCGATATCTACCGCGTGCGCCGCGGTGAAGAGTCGCGCCGGCTGGATATCCGCCTGTCGGCGCCGCCCCTGCGCGATGCGCCGCGACCCTTCCCGGTGGCGGGGCGGATCAGCGAGTTCGCGGTCTCGCCCGACGGCAAGGAGCTGGCCTTTGTGGCGCGCGGCGAAGTGTTCGTCACGGCGGCTGACTTCTCCACCACCGTGCGCCTTACCAACAGCCCCGAGCAGGAGCGCTCGGTGAGCTTCTCGCCCGATGGCCGCTCGGTGCTCTACGCGTCGAATCGCGACGGGGCCTGGGCGATCTATGAGACCAGCCTGACCGACGCGTCCGAGCCGCGCTTTTCCGCCGCCACCACCTGGCGCGAGCGGCTGGTCTACCGCCACTCCGGCGGCGAGGCGTTCCAGCCGGCCTATAGCCCTGACGGCGAGCAGATCGCCTTCATCGAGAACCGCGACGCCATCAGCGTCGTCAACCGGCAGGGCCGCAACCGGCGGACCGTGTTCGGGCCGGATCTCAACTATTCCTATTCGGATGGGGATTTGCAGTTTTCCTGGTCGCCGGATTCGCGCTGGATCGCGTCGAGCTTCACGCCGGGCAATTTCTTCTACGCCAATATCGGTGTGGCGCCGGCGGACGGCTCGGCGCCGCCGCGCGACGTCACGCTGACCGGCTATGGCGATTACCGCCCGCACTGGCATTCAGGCGGCGGCGCGATCGTGTGGATATCCAACCGTTATGGCCCGCGCAGCCATGGCAGCTGGGGCGCCCAGCAGGACGTGATGGCCGGTTTCCTGACCCAGTCGGCCTGGGACCGGTTCAATCTCACCGAACAGGAGCGCGCCCTGGCCGAGGAGATGGAAAAGGACGATGAGGCGAGTGATCGCGGCGGCGCGCTTGCCGACTTCTTCAACTGGATCGGCGCCGCTCTGGAGGGGCCGGCACAGCTAGACCTCGACGCAGTGGAGCAGCGCACGCGCCGGCTGACCATCCATTCGTCCGAGCTTGCCGATGCGCGGCTCAATTCCGATCTGTCGGCGCTGTATTATCTGGCCCGGTTCGAGGGCGGGTTTGATCTGTGGATGCACGATCTGCACAAGGGCGAGACCAAGCGCATCGCCCAGCTCGGCGCCCGCAGCGCCAGCCTGCAGCTGGCCGATGATTCCACAGCCTTCCTGCTGGTGGACGGCAATCTGCGAAAGGTGACCCTGCCCGGCGGCACGGTCACGCCCGTGGCGATCACCGCCGAGGTGAGCCTGCGCGCCGATTCCGAACGCGCCCATCTGTTTGAACATGTCTGGCGTCAGGTGGACGACAAATTCTACGATCCTGACTTCCACGGCGTGGACTGGCCAGGCATGCGCGCGGCCTATGAGCCCAAGCTCGCCGGCGTGTCCACCAGCCGTGATTTTGCGCTGCTCATGTCGGAAATGCTGGGCCAGCTCAACGCCAGCCATACCGGCATGCGTTACCGCCCGCAGGATACGGGCAATGTGAATGATTCCACGGCGTCGCTGGGCGTCATCTATGACCTGACCGCCGCCGGACCTGGTCTGGTGATCGCAGAAGTCCTGCGGGGCGGGCCGCTGGATAGGGACGGGTTCAACATCCAGCCCGGCGCGCGCATCACCGCCATCGCGGGCACAACGCTGGAGGCGGGGGTCAATCCGTTCAGCCTGCTCAATCGCCGGGCCGGGGAGCGCATCCGGATCACCCTCCAGCCGGCGCGCGGCGGACGCCCGCGCGAGCTGACGGTGCGCCCCTACAGCCAGGGCCAGGAAGGTCAGGCGCGCTATGACCGCTGGATCGAGCGCCGGCGCGCCATCGTGGAGGAGGCGTCGGGCGGGCGCATCGGCTACGCCCATATCCGCTCCATGAATGATGCCGGCTACCGCCAGGTCTATGGCGCGCTTCTGGGCCGCAGTTTCCACCGCGCGGCGGTGGTCATCGACACGCGGTTCCATGGCGGCGGCTGGCTGCATGATGATCTGCTGACGCTGCTCACGGGCGAGGACTATTTCCGCCTGAGGGCGCGCGACCGGATCATTCGCGGCGCGCCTGAAGAGCGCTGGTCGCGCCCCAGCGCCGTGGTGATGAATGAAGGCAATTATTCGAATGCCCACATGTTCCCCTATGTCTACCAGCTGTTTGGCGTCGGCCCGCTGGTGGGCATGCCGGTGCCGGGCACCGGCACGGCGGTGTGGTGGGAAACGCTGATGACGGGCGATCTGGTGTTCGGCATTCCCCAGCTGCCGGTCCTCGATCCCGATGACCGGCCGGTGGAAAATCAGGAGCTTCAGCCCGATATCCTGGTCGACAACCCGCCCGCAGACGCCGCGCGCGGGGAAGACGCCCAGCTTCAGGCGGCTGTGGCGGCGCTGATCGATATTCTGGAGGCGCAGGAGTGAGCGAAGGCGAAGCGGCCGGGCCCAAGGTGCTCGATCGCACTCATCTGGCCCTGTATTCCGGCGGCGATGCGGCGCTGGAGGCGGAGCTGTTCGCCCTGCTTGAGGGCCAGATCGAGGCCTGCACTACGCGGATGGCGCAGGCTGCGTCCGGTGAGACCCAAGCCTGGCGGGACGCGGCTCATACGCTCAAGGGCGCCGCGCGCGGGGTCGGGGCCATGCAACTGGGCGAAGCGTGCGAGGCCGCCGAAACCCGGCCCCTTGATGCGGGCGCGCTGCAGGCTGTAATCACAGCAGCAGAAGCGGCGCGGGACGCCATGCGGGCCGCGCGTGGCTGAGCTTTGCGCCATGCGGCGTCAACCGCGGGTGCGGTCAAACGTGTCCAGCTCGTAGGCGATGGATTGCTCGACGAGTTCGCGCCAGACCGGCTCGGCCAGGGTTACGGGCAGACCGGCTTTCGTGGCGGCGCGGCAGACTTTGTCCACCACATCCTCGATGCGCGCTTCGTCGCGCACCGCATCCCGGCCGGGCTTGATGCGCGCGGCGGCGGCCATGTAGCGGGTGCGCTCGGCGATGAGGGCGACCAGCGCGCGGTCGAGGCGGTCCACGCCATCGCGTACTTCGGCCATGTCGCCACAGGCCTGCGGCGCTGTGCGCGCAGCCAGATCGGTGAGGTCCAGTCCGGGGGGCAGGGGCGAAGAATGGGTCATCACGCGGATTTATAGGACCAAGATGCACGCCGCCCAAGCGGGCGCGGCGCCGCAGGGGGGCCGCCATCAGCGCGCCAGCGCCTTCATGGCCCGGTCCGCGCCGTCCAGGGTCAGCGGGAACATGCGCTCAGGCCCGATGATTTCGCGCACCAGCTGCACCGAATAGGTGTGGGCCCACCAGCTTTCGGGCGTTGGGTTGAGCCAGACGGCGTGGGGATAGGTCTCCAGAATCCGGCGCAGCCAGACCCCGCCTGCCTCCTCGTTCCAGTGCTCTACCGAGCCGCCGGGATGGGTGATCTCGCTGGGCGCCATGGCCGCGTCGCCCACGATCACCACTTTGTAGTCGGCAGGATATTTATGGAGCACGTCCCAGACGGGGATCACTTCCTGGCGCCGGCGCTGATTGGAGCGCCACACGGCCTCATAGGGGCAATTGTGGAAGTAAAAATATTCCAGATTTTTGAACACCGACCGGGCCGCGGAGAACAGCCGCTCGGTCAAATCGATATACGGATCCATGGACCCGCCCACATCGAAGAAGACCAGCACCTTGATGGCGTTGCGCCGTTCGGGGCGCATTTTCACATCCAGATGCCCCTGGCGCGCGGTGGCGTTGATGGTCTCGTTGAGGTCCAGCTCCTCGGCGGCGCCGTCCCGGGCGAAGCGGCGCAGGCGGCGCAGCGCGACTTTCAGATTGCGCGTGCCCAGCTCACGGTCGGAATCAAGGTCCTTGAACCGGCGGTGCTCCCAGACCTTGATGGCCTGCTTGTTGCGCGTCTGGCCGCCAATGCGCACGCCGGCCGGGTTCCAGCCGGAATGGCCATAGGGGCTGGATCCGCCCGTCCCGATCCATTTATTGCCGCCCTCATGACGCTCGGTCTGCTCCTTCAGGCGCTGTTGCAGCGTCTCCATCAGGGCGTCGAAATCCATCGCCTCAATAGCCGCCTTGTCCTCGTCGGACAGATGGCGCATCAGCTCGGCGCGCAGCCAGTCCTCGGGAATGTCCTCGCCCTTGAACAAATCGCCTAGAGCCTCGATGCCCTCGAACACATGGGCGAACACCTTGTCGAACTTGTCGAAATGGCGCTCGTCCTTGACCAGGGCGGCCCGGCTGACGGCGTAGAAACTATCCAGATCGGTATCGATCGCATCCTTGTGCAGGGCTTCAAGCAGGGTGAGATATTCCCGGGTGGAGACCGGAATTTTCGCCGTGCGCAGCTCGGTAAAGAAGCGGTGGAACATGGCGCGGCGGCCCGGCTAGCCGCCGTCGCGGCGGGCCATGAAGGCCAGACGCTCGAACAGCTGCACGTCCTGCTCGTTCTTCAGCAATGCGCCGTGCATGGGCGGGATGAGCTTGCGCGGGTCGCGCTCGCGCAGCACCGCCGGGTCTACATCCTCGGCCAGCAGCAGCTTGAGCCAGTCCAGCAGTTCGGACGTGGAGGGCTTCTTTTTCATGCCCGGCACGGTGCGCATTTCGAAAAATTTGGCCAGCGCGTTCGACAGCAGCCGCCCCTTCAGATTGGGGAAGTGCACCTTGACGATCTGCTCCATCGTTTCCTCGTCGGGAAAGGCGATGAAGTGGAAGAAGCACCGGCGCAGGAAGGCGTCGGGCAGCTCTTTTTCATTGTTGGAGGTGATGATCACCACGGGGCGGCGCTCGGCCCGGATGGTCTCGCCGGTTTCGTAGACATTGAATTCCATCCGGTCGAGCTCTTGCAGGAGATCGTTGGGAAATTCGATGTCGGCCTTGTCGATCTCGTCGATCAGCAGGACCGGGCGCTCGGGCGCGGTGAACGCCTCCCACAGCTTGCCCTTGCGGATATAGTTGCTGATGTCATGAACCCGGTCATCGCCCAGCTGGGAATCGCGCAGGCGCGCCACGGCGTCATATTCATACAGGCCCTGGTGGGCCTTAGTGGTGGACTTGATGTGCCACTCCAGCAGCGGCGCGCCGAGGGCGTCCGCTACCTGGCGGGCCAGCTCGGTCTTGCCGGTGCCCGGCTCACCCTTCACCAGAAGCGGCCGCTCCAGGATGATCGCGGCATTGACCGCCGCGGCGAGTTCGTCCGTGGCGACATATGACTGCGTGCCTTCAAATCGCATGACCGGATGTGTTCCCCTGGCTGCGCGTTTGCGCCTGATTGCGCATACTTAAACGCCGCTCACCGCCATGCAACCGACAGGCGCGTTTGCAATGCAGCTATAGCGCGCAAGGCTAATCCCTTCCGGGGCAGGCGGATTAGCGGCGCTGGTCTCATGGGCAAGAGCTTTCAGGACACCTGCCAGAGTGGCGCGCTAACCACCCCCTGAACAGGGGGTGGCCAGTCGTCTGGCCACCTGCCAGCCTCTTTCAAAGCCATCGCATCAAAGCCGGAGGCAAGGCCATGAAATCCGTTCTGATCGCCTCGTTAAGCGTACTCATGCTGAGCGGCTGCATGCCCGCTACAGCGGATGGCCGGCCCTGGTATGGCGAGAGCTATCACGGCACGCCCGAGCATCGCGCCCTGCAAGCCAGACAGGCCGAGCAACAGCGCGCCGCCCGTGAGCGCGATGATGCGCGGCTGGAGCGCGAGCGCCGCGTCGAAGCCAGGGTCGCGGCTTGCCAGGAGGAGAACCGTAGGGCGCAGCACTCCGCCCGGCTCTACGGACAGCGCCAGTACCAGCACCGCAATTGCGACGCCATAAGGCGAGAGCCCTAGCAAAAACGGTGGCGTGGAGCGGCCACCATCCGGCGCCGCCCCTCTGCCAGCGCGTCAGCCCATCACGAAGGCGTTGAGCTTGTTGCCGTCCAGATCGCGGAAATAGGCCGCATAGAAGCCTTCGCCGCGCGGGCCCGGAGGGCCTTCGCATTTGCCGCCCATGGCCAGGGCGATCTCGTAGAGGCGGCGCACCTGATCCTGGTCGCGCGCGGCCAGCGCCACCATCACGCCATTGCCAACTGTCGCCGGCTCGCCGTCAAACGGCAGGGTCAGGCCGATGCCGGCCGCAGCGCCCTCCACCTTGCCCCACGCGATGAAGCTGTCGCTTTCCATCATGCGCGGCGTGTCGAGCTCCTTGGCCAGAGCGTCATAGAATGGCGCAGACCGCTGCAGATCGCGCGTGCCAACTGTCACATATCCAATCATGTTTGTACTCCATTTGTTCCGAAGCTTCGACTATCTCTCACCCGGTTTTATCTGTCGAGCAGAATCTGAAGGCCGCGCGCCCGGGCGGCGCGTTTTTCCACTTCTCATGTCAGCTTCGCCCTTGCCAGAGCGCGCGTGGTGGCGCCGAATCGCAGCCCAATAGCGCCTCACCTCACACGGAGTGACCGATGGCGATGGCCCACCCTCATCCCGATACATCCGGCGCCGCGTCCGGCTCGCCGGCGGAGCGCGCCTATCTCGACCTGATGCGCGATATCCTGGCCAACGGGGATGATCAGCCCGACCGCACCGGAACCGGCACGCGCGCCGTGTTCGGGCGCCAGATCCGCTGTGATCTCGCCGACGGGTTTCCGCTGCTGCCCACCAAGAAGGTGCACTTCAAATCGGTGGCCGTGGAGCTGCTGTGGTTCATCAAGGGGATGACCAATGTGCGCTGGCTGCAGGAGCGCGGGGTGTCGATCTGGAATGAATGGGCCGATGCGGACGGGGAGCTGGGGACCGTCTATGGCAAGCAGTGGCGGCGCTGGACCGGCCCGGACGGGCGCGAGATTGACCAGCTGGCCGATCTGCTCGATGCGATACGAAAGACACCCGATAGCCGGCGCCTGATCCTGTCGGCGTGGAACCCGGCGGACGTGCCCTCCATGGCCCTGCCGCCCTGCCATACCCTGTTCCAGTTCAAGGTGCTGGGCGGGCGCCTGCACCTGCAGCTTTATCAGCGCAGCGCCGATATGTTCCTGGGCGTGCCGTTCAATATCGCCAGCTATGCGCTGCTTCTGTGCATGGTGGCGCAGGCCACCGGCTATGAACCGGGCGAATACGTCCACACCTTCGGCGACGCCCATATCTACGCCAACCATAGAGACCAGGTGACCGAACAGCTCTCGCGCACGCCGCGCCGCGCGCCGCGCCTGAAGCTCGACGCGTCGGTGACCGATCTGTTCGCGTTTGAATACGAGCACATCACGCTGGAGGACTATGATCCCCATCCGGCGATCAAGGCGCCGGTGGCGGTGTGAGCGTCCCCATCGCCCTCGTCGTCGCCGTCGCGCGCAATGGCGTCATCGGCCGGGACGGTGATCTGCCGTGGCGGATTTCGTCTGATCTCAAGCGCTTCAAGCAGGTGACGCGGGGCAAGCCGGTCGTGATGGGGCGCAAGACCTGGGACAGCCTGCCGCGCAAACCCTTGCCCGGCCGGGTCAACATCGTGATCAGCCGCACGCTGGCCGAGGCGCCGGGCGCGCTGGTCCGGCGCGATCTGGACGCCGCGCTGGAGGCGGCGCAGGCCGCCGCCCTGGCCGACAGCGCGGCGGAAATCTGCATCATTGGCGGCGCGCAGATCTATGCCGCGGTGCTGGCGCGCGCATCGCGCATCT
This sequence comes from Oceanicaulis sp., assembly GCA_022565365.1. Classification (GTDB taxonomy): domain Bacteria; phylum Pseudomonadota; class Alphaproteobacteria; order Caulobacterales; family Maricaulaceae; genus Oceanicaulis. The sequence goes on along the minus strand of JAIUMW010000041.1, from coordinate 3,177 downwards.
ATCTCACCGAGGTCGCTCTGGCGCCCCAGGGTGATTCGCGCTTTCCGGCGCTGGACCCGGCTCACTGGCGCGAAGTGTCGGCTGAACGCGTCGAGCCGGCTGAGGGCGACGATGCAGGCTTCACAGCACGGGTGCTGGAGCGGATGTGAACCCGGCCGTACTGCGCGGCAAGGCGGCGCATATGTCCGGTTTCCCTTGAACCTTGGCGTTTGAGCGTTCAGATACTTCGGTGACAGCGCACGCCTTGAGGCGGCGCACGGGTTTCACGCCAGGAGACGGGAAACACTATGCCCTGGAATAACAATGCAGGCGGCGGCGGTCCGTGGGGATCGTCCGGCGGCGGCGGCAAGAACAACAACCCCTGGGGAAGCGGACCGGGCGGTCCGCGCCGCGGGCCGAACGGTCAGGAGCCTGATCTGGAAGATGCGGTGCGCAAATTCCAGGCTTGGCTGGGCGGCCTGTTCGGCGGGCGCGGCGGCGGTGGCGGCGGGCTCGCGGGCCTGATCATCGTGGCGGCGGTTTTCATCTGGGTCGCGATCCCCGGTAATTTCTACTATTTCGTCGGCGCCGAGCAGGCGGGCGTTGTGCTGCGCTTTGGCGAGTACGACCGCACTGAAGGCCCGGGCCTGCGCCTGAAGCTGCCCTATCCGGTGGAGTCTGTGGAACTGCCGGCCGTCACGACGGTTAACGAAATCCGTGTCGGCCTGACCCCGCAGGAAAGCCTGATGCTGACGCGCGACGAGAATATCGTCGACATCACCTTCACGGTTCAGTGGCGGGTGGATCTGACCGATCCCGACGGCGTGCGCGACTTCCTGTTCAATGTGCGCGATCCCGAAGGCACGGTGAAAGCGGTGGCCGAAAGCGCCATGCGCGAAGTGGTCGGCAATAACGACCTTCAGCCGGTGATCACCCAGGCGCGTACCGAAGTGGGCCGCCGCGCCCGCGACATCCTGCAGACCACGCTGAACAACTACCAGGCCGGCATCCAGATTCTGGAAGTTCAGCTGCAGGAAGCCACCCCGCCCGCGACCGTCATCGACGCGTTCCGGGACGTGGACGCGGCCCGTCAGGACCGTACACGGCTTGAACTGCAGGCCCGCGCCTACGCCAACACCGTCATCCCCGAAGCGCGCGGTGAAGCCTCGCGCATTGACGAGCAGGCCCGCGGTTACCGCGAGCGTGTGATCGCCGAGGCGGCCGGTCTGGCCGACCGCTTCAACTCGATCTACGCCGAGTATCAGCTGGCGCCGGAAGTCACGCGCCGGCGGATGTATCTTGAAACCATGGAGCAGGTGCTCGGACGTTCCGACCTGATGATCCTGGAGGCTGATGGCGGGGCAGTGCCCTACCTGCCGCTCGACAGGCTCGGACAGAACCGGGGTCCGGCCCCCCAAGACAGCGCGACCCAGTCGCGCGGCGCCACGGGAGGTCAGTAAGTCATGCGTATGATCATTTATCTCATCATCGCCCTGGTTGTTGTGGGCGTCATTGTCCTGATGAACTCGCTCTATGTCGTGACGGAACGCCAGCAGGCGGTGGTGCTGCGCTTTGGCGAGCCGGTCGGGGTGGTCAACGCCATCGTCGATCCGCAAGGCCCCCGTCCCAGCGAAGCCGGGCTGCATTTCCGCACGCCGTTCGTGACCACGGTCACCATGTTCGACAAGCGGAACCTGGAGTTCGACACCTCGCCGGCGGAGATCCTGGCGTCTGACCAGGAGCGGATCGTGGTGGACGCCTTCCTGCGCTACCGGGTGGTCAACCGGCTGCGCGTGTTCCAGACGGTGCGTGACGAGCGTGGCTTGCGCCAGCGCCTGCAGGCGATCATGGACGACTCGGTGCGCGGCGTTGTCGCCTCCCTGCCGTCCAACGAAGTGATCTCCGGCCAGCGCGCCGAGCTGATGGAGCGCATCCGCGTGGCGGTGGAAACCCAGGCGCTCAACCAGGATCTCGGCATCGAAGTGATTGACGCGCGTATCAAGCGCGCCGATCTGCCCCAGCAGATCGCCAATCAGGTGTTCGAGCGCATGCGCGCCGAGCGTCAGCAGGAAGCGGCCCAGATCCGCGCCGAAGGTGAGCAGCGCTCACGTGAGGTGCGCGCCGACGCCGACCGTCAGGTGGAGGTCATTCTGGCCAATGCACGCGCGGATTCCGAACGTATCCGGGGTGAAGGCGATGGCGAACGCAATCGTATCTTCGCCGCCGCCTATGGCCAGGACGCCGAGTTCGCCGACTTCTACCGCACGATGATCGCTTACGACACGGCGATGCGCGCCGGCACGCCGATCGTCGTGCCAGCCGACTCGGAGTTCTTCCGTTATTTCCGCAGTGAGCGTGGCTCGGCTCCGACGCCGCGCTGATGCTCGAATGGTTGCTGATCGGGCTTGGCGTGGCATGCGTCCTTGAGGGCGTATGCTACGCCGCCGCCCCTGGCGCCATGAAAAGGATGGCCGCTGCCGCAGCAAACGCCCAGCCGTCGCATTTGCGTCTGGCAGGGCTGGCAGCGGTGGCTGCCGGGGTGGGGCTCGTCGCGCTTGTGACCAGTTTGCGGTAGGCTGCGCACACACGTCCCCTTGGCGCGGCGCGTTGGAGCGCGTTAAGTCTTTCACAGACCTCGCCGCCGGAGCCGCCCATGCGCCCTTATGCCATTTTCGCCGCCAGCGTCACGCTGATCCTCGCGGCCGCCGGCGCGGCCTTTGGCCAGCCGTCTCAAGGCTTTGCCGACCTCAACGACCGCCTCAGCCCGGCCGTGGTGAACATCGCCACCGCCCAGCGTGTGGGCGCCGGCGATGGCCTGCCGGTGTTTCCGCCCGGTTCGCCGCTTGAGCGCTTCAATGACATGCTGGGCGAGGGGCCGCGCATGGCCCGCTCGCTGGGCTCGGGCTTCATCATTGACGGCGCGGGCCTGGTCATCACCAACAACCCCGTCATCGAGGCCGCGGACGCCGTGGAGGTGGTCCTCCCGGATGGCCGGGTCCTGCCTGCACAGGGGAGCGGGCGCGATCCGGCGACGGATCTGGCCGTGCTGCGCGTGGATGCGGGCGAGGTGCGGCCCCATGTCGTGTTCGGCGACAGCGATGCAGCGCGGGCTGGCGACTGGGTGGTGGCGATCGGCAATCCGTTTGGTCTGGGCGGGTCGCTCACCGTGGGCGTGATCAGCGCGCGCGGACGCGATAT
>JAIUMW010000040.1 GCA_022565365.1 Oceanicaulis sp. | reverse complement strand
GGTTATATTATTTGTCCACGCAACCCCACTTTATACTCCCGCATAACTTACTCGGCGATTAATTAGCATTAAACGAATCATTAATATTATAATTACCAACGCGATTATCCAGAAATGGCAAAATCTATGTCAAACATAAAAGGCAATTTAAACGGCATATCATCGGTCAAGCCCAAGCTGTATGTAAAATACATGGTATGCCTTCGAGACAAAATTGCCTTACGTTCAGAATTAGATAGATTAGGGTATGAATATGAATTTTCCGTTCATGGAGGGATTGACTTTCAGGAAGGTATAACGGAAGAAGAGTTCAAATCTATCAGAAAGAGCTTCATTAAGTGTGGCCTCATTCTACTGAATGAACAGGAAAGTATGGTCATCGATCGAATTATTAACACTGTAATAGAAGTTGTTCATTACTCCGAAAAATTGCCCAAAATCAGCTTTACAGACATCTTAAGCAAACAATTGTCCCTGTCTGATGAATCTGTACTTAAAATCTTCTCAGATGTGAAAGGCGTGTCTATTCTGCAATTCATCATCTTGCAAAAAGTTGAACGCGTTAAAGAGTTGTTGCTTTACGAGAAAATGTCGTTAGCCGAAATTGCCGATACACTTAACTATAAGAATCAACATTTGATGGTTGCTCAGTTCAAAAAAGTAACCGGCCTTGCCCCATCCTACTTTTCTGATCTTAAAGTTTACCGAGATAAACTTTCGACAGAAAAGTGTTAGAAGATCCACTTCTGAGGGTGCTCAACATACTGTTATCTATGTAATTACTGACAGTCTGCTTGTAAGGGTTTATTTCGTCATGGTATCGATATTGGAATGTGAGAATCACTTCACAACTGACCCACAAGCTGTGGGATCCAACATAGGTAACTATGAAAAATTTGATTCAAAAACAGTATTCTTCGCTGCTGCTGATTGCTACACTAGCTTTTGTCGTAACAGCTTGCTCAACCACAGGAATGCAACGATCTGAAAAGGTTCAGTCTTCTTTGCAAACCGTAGATAATGACATTAGCTCCATAGTTGTTCAACTCGATGCCATTAATTCATCCCTCGACGAGCTCACCAAACCTGGTCAAGCCGATCGAAAGCAGGCATTTGATCTGTTTTCAGAAAACGTCTCAAAAATCAAAGAGATGGAAGGCGATTTCGCGAAACACTCAAAAGAGATGGAAAAAGCCGGTGATGCTTACTTTGCATCATGGAACAAAGACAGCCAACAGTACGATAATCCCGAAATCCAACGGGAGTTTCTATGGAGGCAGATAGCAGTTATAATTTCACAACCGGCGGAAGCAACATTACACGTGACGTAGTGGACCTCGGAACAGCCGAAAATTATGTTGTTCTAGCGAAAAGCGAAGTTAGCAACAATCCGACATCGGCGTTCACCGGCGACCTGGGATTAAGTCCTGCGGCTGAATCCTATTTTACAGGATTCTCACAAACCGCAGCTACAGGCTACTCGACATCGAGTCAAGTAACAGGCCGCATGTACGCAGCCGACATGGCCGCGCCAACATCATCTAACCTCACAGCTGCAGTCAGTGATATGGAAACTGCCTACAACGACGCCGCGGGCCGTATTACACCAGATTTCGTGAACTTTGCGGATGGTGATATTGGTGGCGAAACGCTGATGCCAGGTTTGTACACATGGGATAGCTCAGTGCAAATATCATCTGATGTAATCATATCAGGAAACGACAGTGATGTTTGGGTTTTCCAGATATCAGACGATCTGACAACAAGCAATGCCGTTCGAGTTAACTTAACCGATGGCGCACAGGCTGAAAACATTTTTTGGCAAGTCGCCGGCGCCGTTACGATAGGTACAACCGCGCATGTTGAGGGCTTTATACTTTCCAAAACAGGCGTGACGCTGAAAACGGGTGCTTCGGTACACGGACGAATCCTGGTGCAAACCGCGGCAATATTCGACAGCAACGTCGTAATCGAGCCAATGGATTAAGTTGGATTTATGTCTTTGTTCCAAGCGGATGCTTGAAACAAGGGCGTTAAGACGGGATGCTTGACTTACACTAATTCGAGCGAAGTCTTGAAAGAGGAGCGGTTTTCCAGTCTACTGTACATAAACGATTTCAAGCTTCACCTTGGGATCGTTAAATGGCGGACAATTACATCCCGCTCGAAACATTTTTTGAAGTAAGGTTCAAAAACAGTGCTAAATGCACACAGAAAGCAGTTCCATTAATTTGGAGCTGCTTTTTCTTTTGGTGGAGGGATGGCTGTCGTATTTCCAAACAGAGGCTAGAAACAGAACAGATTAGTGCTCAAAGCATAGCGTCGAGCATAGAGGTCATCATTATACTATTTTATGAACATCAGTTATGTACGGGTGGTCAATAAAGCATTCATTTACAGGATTGGATAGTTGCGACATGCGGAATATCCTCAGATAGCAACAATGAAATTGCAAGTGAGATAAATTGAAAACGATTGGTTATCATTGCAAGCATAATCTGATACTCTCAAACTTTAGGATCACGACTACGGTTGGAGAGTATTATACATCAGACTCTAATCAATGTGATATTGAACTGATTAACCCAATTCACAAAAATAACCTTAGTTATAATGAATACTCCCGAAATAGGCGGAACAAAGCCAATCAAAATAGAAGAAGAAACGGGAACCGAATACTATTGGTGTTCGTGCGGTAAGAGCAGTAATCAGCCTTTTTGTGATGGCTCCCCTGCCGGAACAGGTTTCGAGCCAAAGTGCATAGTCCCTGAAAAGAGCGGCCGTGCCTTTCTGTGTACGTGCAAGCAGACTGCCAATCCGCCATACTGCGACGGTGCTCACCGAAATCTTCCGGCGGAATGAGGGTAGTTTTTTTAGTCCCATTTCTTATGATGATGGCGATGTCAACCCATGCGCAGCCAAGAGCTGTTACGGATGACGATCGCCAAGCCATTGAAAAGGCCATAGACACTGCTGTGGAATCACTCGGGGCATCATACCGACAAGGTCGTTTTCTAAACGCGAAAGACTCCCTCTATCTGCAATATGCTGCGGATACAATCCGCGTTAACACCTGGCACCGGATGCAGATGGATATCGACTATTCCACCAGTGGGATGGTGCAGTATACAGAAGTCGCCACACGGGAGTACGACACATTACTAAATAGCTACTATCGGTTGCTGATGAATAAACTTCCTACCGAAGACCAGGCCATTCTCAGACAAGCGCAGCGTAGTTGGATTACCTATAGAGATGCCGAGTTTGCGCTCAACGAACGTGTTCGAAGCTATAACGACCATGGTAGTATGCATGTGGTTATGAAGTCCGGAAGCGAATTACACTTTGTGAAAGATCGAGTCAATGAGTTGTACCACTATCTGCGAATGCTAACCGAATACGAAATGCACATGCGAAATTTCATAATCGACTGGGACTCGAATGTGAATGACGGGATGTAATTGTGTCTGTGGGACGGATGGTAGACGGGATATAATTGCAGAGGTTGTCCCCCTCAAAACTCCTTCACTCCCTTTCAGTTCCAGGGTTACTTAAATACGCGTTGATCTCCTTCTTGATGCCCTCAATACTCGAAAAGGACAGATTCATAAATATCTCATGCGTTTTCTGGTCATCTGTGAGACGAATTTTGGTCCCCTCAACCGCCAAACTCCTAATAGACTCACGAGGGATGTGCACCTCCTTGCTCATATTTCCCTGACGATATGTGATGCCATTCTCATCAAACGAAACGAACGTTTTCAGCCAACGGAAATAGAAAAAATAACCCATGACCAGGATATACACACCCCAAAAAGTGATCTCGAAATAGGTCCAGAACCCGGAATCACCTGTTTGAGTATTCAAGGTAAGCCATAACATCAAAATGAGATAGCCTCCAACCAAAGCCACTACAATTCTGCGCAGAGTTTTGGTTATGGAGTGAAGCGGATATCGTGCCATACGCAATTTGAATTGTGATTCATGCTGATGGGAGGACTAAGAGCTAGGGAATACATTATGGAATACGTATTTGAATCTACTGCAAAAAACGAATTCTGTAAAGGTGGTTTTGAGGGCGCCCAGTTCACCATTGAAATAATTGGGATGTTCCAGACGTACGCTTGAAACATACGCCTAGTATAAGTTCAGAAATGACAAGAAAAGCCCAACCCACACGTTTTTAATTGATGGGTGTTGATTGTCGATGACCGTACTATGCAATTCTAGTTTAATGTAATTAATCAGGGATTCAAGTATAAAAAAATGTCATAAACCCATGCCCTGAAATTGATTACTAATAAATGATACTATAACTTTCGAGGGTGGGGGAAATCTTCTATATTTGAACTTGGTTTATGTTTTTTACTCATAAGTACATTGATGGAAGAACAAAGAGAAAATATCGTATTAAAGGCAGTAGATTTTTTTTGCGGTGCAGGCGGAGTTACTTGTGGTTTCAATAAAATTGGCATCAAAGTACTTGGTGGCATAGATATCGATTCTAATTTCAAGAAAACATATGAGCAAAATACTGGTTCGAAATTCATAAATAGAGATGTGTCTAATCTTGCATTAGAGGATCTATCTAAATTGCTCCCAATACAAAAGAATGATAATAACCTCATTTTTGTAGGTTGTAGCCCATGCCAATATTATTCTAACCTAAAATCTGATAAAACCAAGTCGGAAAAGGGGCGTTTGTTACTTGAGGACTTTAAAGAATTTGTGCTTCATTATCTTCCTGGTCTTGTTTTTATAGAGAACGTGCCAGGTTTAGAGACAGATGAAGGCAGTCCACTGCACAGTTTTAAACAATCTTTAAGTGACAAGGGTTACGTTTTTGATCAAAAAATTCTAAATGCTAAATATTTTGGAGTACCTCAGAACAGGCGTAGATTTGTTTTAGTAGCTACTAGGATTGCTAATTGTATTAAGCTTCCAAAGCAAATACGAAGTAAGGAACTGCTTATAACTGTAAAAGATGCAATTGGCGATTATAAAAAATTCCCACAGATTTCGGCTGGAACTGAAGATTATTCAAATTTTTTACATGCAACATCTCGATTGTCAGAAATAAATCTTGAACGTGTTAGAAGTACACCAAAAAATGGAGGATCACGAAAAGAGTGGTCTAATAATAAAAAGCTTCAGTTAGATTGTTATAAAAATCATGATGGACATTATGATGTCTATGGACGAATGTCTTGGGATAAACCTGCTCCAACAATTACTACACGCTTCATATACACTAGTACTGGAAGATATTCCCATCCGGAACAGGATCGTGGAATTTCACTTCGAGAAGGAGCCACACTACAGTCATTTCCAATAGATTACAACTTTTACTCAAGTAAGAAAGGGGCTATTGCAACTATGATTGGGAATGCTGTGCCACCTAAACTAGCGGAGGCAATAGGTCAATCATTAATAGATAATTGGAATAAATGGCAAAATTCAAAGCAAGAGCACGAGCACTAGATTTATTAGGAAGGCAGCAAATAGCGGGTATTCCAACTGCCATTAATGAATTATTCAAGAATGCTCATGACGCCTATGCGGATAATGTTGATGTAGATTACATAAGAAAAGAAAAGCTATTTATTCTTCGAGACAATGGCTTGGGGATGACGAAGGATGATTTTGAGTCACGTTGGTTGACATTAGGTACTGATAGTAAATTCCAAAATTCAAGAATTACTCCTCCGCCCATTGATCCCAATAAAGAGATTAGACCAGTAATGGGCGAAAAGGGAATAGGCAGACTTGCAATTGCTTCAATAGGTAATCAAGTACTTATTTTGACTCGTGCTAAACGAAATGATGAAGATCATAAAATTGTGGCCGCTCTTATTAACTGGAGTATTTTCGAATTACCAGAACTGGACTTAGATGATATAGCAATACCGATTAGAGAATTTGATAAACTGCCTTCTTCAGAAGATATTAGTCAAATGAAAACAGAAATGATAGATTCTCTAATTCAATTAGTCGAGAAAGATAAAATATCCCGTGATAATTTTAGAATAATTTCAAGTGTAATTTCAAAATTTAATGTCTCTCCTCTAGATCTTGATAATAAGTTAATAGGTGAATTCTCATTATCGATGGGTGAAGGTGGAACTCACTTTTATATTACGCCTGTTGATGAATCTTTTAATAACGACATAGACGGTGAAAGAGACAAACTAGTAGCCACCAGAATAGAAAAAATGTTAATGGGGTTTACAAATACTATGACCCCTGACCATCCAGAACCAAAGATTGTTACTTCGTTTAGAGATTATCGTGGTACCGATGGAACATACTATCAACTATTTCATAAAGATAGTTTTTTCACCTCTGAAGATTTTTCAATGGCAGATCATCATTTTAGTGGTGAGTTTGATGAGTATGGGCAATTCAGTGGGACTGTAAATATTTATCAAGAAGAGGAGTTTGAACACAAAATACCATGGTCTGGAAATAACTTCAACTCGACAGTTTGTGGACCTTTCCGTATAAATGCTGCCTATATTCAGGGTGTATTGCGCCAATCAAAAGTTGATGCTGATAATTATTCTAGAATCACTGCTAAGACAGATCGTTTTGGTGGGCTGTATCTCTATAAGGATAATATCCGAATCCTCCCCTATGGAAACTCTGATTATGATTGGCTGGACATTGAGAAAAACAGAACAAAAAGCGCCTCTTATTATTTCTTCTCTCATAGAAGAATGTTTGGGGTGATTAATATCTCAAAGGATGCTAATTCTCCACTTAGTGAAAAAGCTGGGAGAGAAGGATTTATAGAGAACAAAGCCTATCGGCAGTTTAGGGATATCCTTAAAAATTTCTTCGTTCAACTTGCTGCTGATTTCTTTAGGGAAGGAGCTGGTGGTCCGAAAGCAGAAGTCTGGGCAAAAAAGAGAGCTGAAAGAGAATCCTTCTATAAAGCCCTTGAGAAAAGAGATAAACAGGCTTCAGTAAGGAAGGAAAAATTTCAAGCATCCCTTAATACTTTTTTTGAAAATTTAGCTCAAAATAGTTTTCGAGAAGAAGTAGACAAAATTGTTGATGAAATCAAAAAAAACTTCGATTCTGTGAATCATATAGAAGATCCTGAAGAAGCAAGTCAAGCATTGATTGATCAGGAAGTAAAAGCTAGAGAACTTCTTGAAAGCTATTCGCAGAGTATAAAACTCCAACAACCAAGAGGCTTTACAATTTCAAAGGATACTAGAAAAGACTATGAAGCATATCTGACGGAATACGAAAAACTACAAACTAGCATACTCAATGACGCTGCTGACAAAGTTGATCTATTTATGGAGGACTATACCAGTAGATTGCAAATTGAAATAAGCAAACGAAAGAGACTTGAACAAGCAGTCGATTTTATTTCACAACAAGCCGAGAAAGCCACAAAGCAAAAACAGAAAGAAGCAAAAGAAGCTCTTTCAGATGTTACTAAAAACGTTACGGAATTAGCTAGGGAGCTAATGATAGGACTCGAAAATAAAATTCGTGATATAAAGGATAATTTTAAAAATATCGAAATCAATTCAACTGATGATTTTGATCTAGTAAAAGAAAGACAAAGGGTAGAGTTAGAAATTGGCAAAGAACGGGATAAGGCAACATTTGTTCTTGAGAGTATAATCCGCCAATTGCAACAAATATATTGGAATAAAAGTGACAGCGATGAATTCATTACCAGTGATCAGATCTCTGATGCTATGTCAGAAGAGCTTGAGGAGTTACGAGATAGAGTTCAAGCAGATATTGAACTGAGCCAGCTAGGTCTGGCGGTGGGAGTTATACACCATGAGTTTAACAGTACTGTGAACTCTATAAGAAACAGTCTAAGGGATTTAAAAGCATGGGCAGATGTAAATGAAAAGCTTGATGGTGTTTACAACAACATACGAATCAATTTCGAACATCTTGATGGGTATTTATCCCTGTTTACCCCGTTGAATAGAAGGCTGTACCGAAATAAGGAAGAAATCCCAACCAATGAAATCAAAATCTTCCTTGTCGATCTATTCGGAGCCCGATTAAAAAGGCATAATATTCATTTAAAACATACGAAAGGATTTGAAAAGAGGAAAATATTTGGCTTTCGCTCAACTTTTTATCCAGTATTTGTGAACATTTTAGATAACGCAATTCATTGGTTGAATCAGTCACCCTATAATGATAAAACAATCAGACTACATGCGGATGATACTGGCTTTTATATTTCAAACAATGGCTTAGAAATTCACCCACTTGACAAAGAACGTATTTTTGAATTAGGCTATACTAGAAAGCTGAATGGAAGAGGTATGGGGCTTCATATCAGCAAAGAAATTTTAGAATCTGAGAATTATCAAATCTTCTTAGATGAACCAAGAGCTGGGAGCAATGTTACTTTCAAAATAGCACCAATAAGTACTGAATAATGACTACTTCTTTTACTGACAGATCTACTGATATAGCAAATAAATTTATACAAAGTGTATTATTCGTTGATGACGAAATCTATTCTGATAAAGATGATAAAACTCATAATCTAGATGCTCGTGAATTAGTTCGAGCCTTTTCAAAATCACAAAAATTGTGTGCCCTAAATAATCCCATAAGTGAAGATGATTTTGACGATATAATTCAGATTGCAAAAAAAACTGATATTTCAGTTCTGGATTGGAAAATGGATTTAGAAAAATCTGATGATGGTGGCAATGAAGAAACTGATGTAGATGAGGATGATCCAAGAGGAGCTTTTACGTTAAAGCTTATTGAAGAATTGTTAACGGATAAGGAATCTTCTGGTAGTTTCAGGTTAGTACTCATATATACCGGCGAAGTAATATTAAATGAAATCGTTGATAAGGTTCATTCTCACTTCGAATCACAAGGGTTAAAAAGGCTCTCAGACAATAGTGTTGGTAAACTTAATATAAAAATAATAATTGCTGGCAAACCCAAATTAAAGGGTCGACTTACTCATGCTAAACAATTAGAAAAATGGATAATTGAATATTCTGATCTCCCTAAATTTTTATTGTTCGAATTTGCAAAAATGACAGAAGGTTTAATTTCTAATTTTGCGTTAGAATGTCTAAGTACAATTAGAAGTAACAATTTTAGAATCCTTCAATTGTTCAACAAGAATCTGGATACTGCCTATCTGGGACATAAAGTTCTTTTGACTAGCATAAATGATGCTGAGGACTTATTGGTGGATCTTATGAGGGATTCACTAGGTGATCTATTACAATATTCTGAGATGAACAAAATGCTTGATTCAGATACGATCAAATTATGGCTATCGGAAAACATAGTTGGTAAGAAAAAGGTGTTCCTTAATAAAAAAGCACTACCATTTAAAGATAATCAGGGAGTTGACCTTAAGCTGAACTATGTTATTACAGACAATTTTATCGAAAAATTAGTATTTGGAGAGGAGGTTGATGTTAGTGAAAGATTTAAAAAAGTATTCAAAAATATAGAAGGGTTTAAAAGTTTAGATAAGAGTCAGAAAGCTGAGTTTATTAATACAATTCAAGTTAATAGTAGTTCTTTATTCACTGTAGATCAGAATGATCATGAAAAGCTAGATTTGAAGTTTGCAAATTTAACACACCATAATCATTTATTTAAACCAAATAAGTACCCCCCAAAACTCACATTGGGTGTAGTTCTTCGGGGAATGGTAAACACAGATAAATATTGGGTATGTATACAACAAAAGTGCGATAGTGTTAGACTCAAGAAAGGAGAAATAAGGAAGTTTCTATTTCTTCCTTTAAAAGTCGAGAAAAAAGGTTCTTCAAATGGATTTCATTTCACAGATCCGAATGGACAAAGATTAAGGCTAATTATAAAAACTCATGGAATTCGAACTATTAAATTTCAGGACAACGATGGAGAGGGAGTAATTAAAGCTGAATTGCAAGATAGTAAATACATTTTTAAGCAATATTATTCCGAGGAGCATGAAGATCATAAACCTAATGTGGATGAAAACTTCGAATGGGTATTTGATCTCAAAGATTTGCATGCTCAAAGAATTTCAAATGACATTGCTAGAGAAATCTCGCGGGTGGGACTGGAAGAGTCTGAATGGTTAAGGCGTTGGGCTAAATAGTAAAATATTATGACTCAACAGTTATCCGAATTCATATTAGTTTTTCAAGCTGTCAAAACAGCTAATTAGTTCCAGCGATGTATCAAATTTAAACAGTTTTCAATTTATTGGAATGTTTAAATTGATACAAAAACCGACTTTGATTTTCCATTAACTGTATTCACTTGACTAAATGAATGTGGGAAACTATCTAATTTTTTCAGTATAAACCATCAAAAGTATTGATTTGATTAGATGTTTCTCGTATTGTTCAATATATTGAACATCAATTTATCTTTATTTGCTCTTATTTAATAGCTAAGTGCAAAGAATCAATATAAATTCCCAACAATTCAGGAGAAAGCACATATCGCAGATTTAATGAAGAAGAACAATTCCATGCGTTCAGATATATTTGATACACACGAAGGCTATCGTTTTAAACTTGGCAACAAGATCAGACAAGTGCGAGAGGAACGAGGTTACAGCCAGGAACAGCTTGCAAATATTATGAACGTCAACCGTTCAACAATTTCAAAGATTGAAAATGGAAGATTCTGCATTACAGTGGACTATTTGGTGCAGTTTTCCATTTATCTGGATTATGAATTTAAGGTAATTGAAAAGTAGCTAATTGTAAATGAACAAATCCAAATTCTACTTAGGAACTAGATTAGTATCATATAGCAATTTTCGACTAATAATAGTCACGAGACTTAATAGATACTGTAATAAATAGACGATACGAAAAACATGAATTTAATGATGGGGTATCAAACCTTATAAAAAGACTTCTAATCATAGCTGGCCAAGTAAGTATCTCTTTTTACGAGAAGCGGGTTAAAGATTTTGTATTGATATAGACCCCTTGAATTATTTTGTTTATTGCAAAAAAAAACTAATTAATAAATGACCAAAAAGAAAAGTACACTCAAATTCATTGACTTATTTGCCGGAATTGGAGGTTTTCATATCGCTATGCACGAAAATGGTGGTAAATGTGTGTTTGCTTCAGAGATTGACAAATTTGCACGACAGACATATATACACAACTTTAGAGATATTTCACCCGAAATTTTTGAGAACGGAAATTTTAATGAAGATATTACAGACCCACGTCTTGACTATTCGAAAATCCCAGATTTTGATCTGCTGTGCGCAGGGTTTCCTTGTCAACCATTTAGTTATGCAGGAAAAAATGAAGGATTTAAAGATGAAACCAGAGGCACCTTATTCTTTTCAATTTTATCCATCCTTGAAGTAAAAAAACCTCAGGCTTTTATTCTTGAAAATGTTAAAGGCCTAAAATCACACGATAAAGGTCGTACATTAAAAACAATAATTGCCTCCCTTGAAAATTTGGGATATAGGGTAAAATGGGAAATTATAGATAGTTTAAAATTTGGGATACCTCAAAAACGCGAAAGATGGTATTGCGTTGGATTCCTCGATGGTACTGAATTTTCGTTTCCCAAAGGGGATTCGACAATTGTCCCTCTTTCAAGTATAATTGATCAAGATCAAAATGACCCATTATTGAAATTACCTAAGCAAGAGGTAGAAAGGATTGAGTATCATTTCCAGAATAAGAATGGAAATCCACGTGTTCAACATGATAACTCTCAGTACGCCCCAAATACAAAAAAGGGTAGGCATGGGGTTTTCTCATATCAAAAGCCTGATGGCTCTTTAAGGTTTCATATAGGAGATGTTTCAAAAACTCAAATCCAAGAGGCATTCTATTGTTGTTTAGAGACATATGCACCGACAATAATATTCAACCGTGTTCCCAAAATGTGGGATTTAAAAAGAAAACTTTCGGTAATTGAAGCGCAAAGACTACAAGGGTTTCCTGATACATTTGATTTTCCTGTTTCGAATAATCAAGCGTACCGCCAACTTGGAAATAGTATTGCCCTTCCTGTGGTCAGAGAAATCACAAATCAAATTTTCAAAACGCTGACTTATGAGGATAAATAAAGAATCCGTTGCAAATTCGACTTTTGAGCTAACTAAATCCACTACAAACAAGTTTTGGGGTGTTTTGGCTATTATTAGTTCAATTGATGAACCTATTAAACCCAATAAAACCTACAGGTTGAGTAGCCGTTTTGTAATGGCTTTTTTGGACGATTTATTTAGTTTGGGCTCTATTTCCCAGCAGGAGTATCATGAAGGTACTATCTATGTTAAATTCTCGACAAACTGGAAGGAAAGGCTAGAATCCTTGACTTTAAAAAGTAAGCCTAGTCTTACTAGTGCGGCAATATTTTATTGCAAGAATAAAAGTTTTGACAATAATATATCTTCAACACAGATTAATGATTTATTCTTAAATGACTGTAAAATTAGAGCGAACGAACTTGATAACCTTTTCGGACATAAAGAAAATGAATCAATAATGACTGGACATTATAAAACATCTGATTTAGTAAATGTTTTAGAGTCGAAATTTAATATTTCTTGGAAAGTAGGTGCCAATCTATCATTGGAGACACCATACTTCATTCAAAGTAGACCAAGTGAACTTAAGAGGGCACCATTTATTCAAACACTTTATTCAGGAGATAGAATCAAAGAATTACTCCTGCTCTCAGATACAAATTTGGAAGAATTATATCCCGTCGCTGACGATAGAAAGCTTGCAATAAATAGTGGTACAACACTAAAAGATTTCATTGATTCTTTGTCTAAGGTGAATCTGATTTTTGATGATTTGTTAGTAACTCGGTTTTATGCTGCTCTACTCACCAAGCCTTTTGTAATCCTAAGTGGTCTTTCAGGTTCCGGCAAAACCAAACTAGCACAGGCATTCGTGCAGTGGATTTGTACACATGGCCCTAGTAATCTATCATCAATAAAGTTTACGAATGGGGAAGTGTTAAGCTCCCAAAGAGTCACATATAAAGTTACTCATGCTGACTTATATTCAGTGACATTCACACAGATTGATTCAAATACAAAAGTGACACTTCCATATGAATTAATTTATGAATGGGGAGCTGTAATCAAGAATAATAATTTTGACGTGTCGACGCCAACTCGTACCATCCGGGAACTCGTTGGTCTGTCTACAAATTATTCAACGCAATTAAATTCCTTCGAATCTCATTTAAAAGCGGCTGCCCTTGAATTGATTTCTAGAAATAATTTAAATCCTCAAGATAGTTCACAGTATTTGATTATACCCGTGGGTGCTGACTGGACCAACCGAGAGCCTCTTCTCGGATACCCCAATGCACTTAAACCCGAAGAATATGTTAAGCCAGACAGTGGGGTACTGGATTTAATTATATGTGCAAACAGACGTCCCGACTTGCCGCACTTTCTAATTTTGGATGAAATGAATCTTAGCCATGTTGAAAGGTATTTTGCAGACTTTCTGAGTGTAATGGAATCAAATGAAGAAATTCCTTTGCATACCGTAGGCACAGTTGAAAATGGAGTTCCAGCAAAACTGAAAGTCCCTTCTAATCTGTTTATCATTGGCACTGTAAATATTGACGAAACCACCAATATGTTCAGCCCCAAAGTGCTTGACAGAGCAAATACCATTGAATTCCGTGTTACACCGGATGACATGAAAGATTTCTTAGACAATATCAAAGACATCCACATGGATTCCTTAACCGGAAAAGGCGCAGGCATGGCGAAAAGCTTTCTGGATATGGCTGCCAATAAGTCATTTGTTGATGACGAAACTGTAAAATTAGCTTTGGTAGGATTTTTTGGCGAACTGAAAAAGGCGGGAGCTGAATTTGGATACCGAACTGCAACTGAAATTTTAAGATTGATTAATCAACTTACGGTATTAGATAACGAGCTCAGCACAGAGGGGAAAATAGATATTGCCATCATGCAAAAGCTACTTCCAAAATTACATGGTTCACGGCGGAAATTGTGTCCGGTATTAGAAACGCTCGGACAATTTTGTATTTCAAGTGAAGTGAAGATTGTAAATGACGTATTCGAAAAGGACGATTTTGATTTTAATGGAGCGAATGTGATTTATCCACTTTCTCTTGAAAAAATAGCGCGAATGTACAAGAGTGCATTGGATAATGGGTTCACCAGCTTTGCTGAAGCTTAGCAATGAAATCAGTTCCACATATAGAAATCAAGCTTGATTCAGCTAAGGAAGGTTTAAGACTGTGGATTGGTCCTCACAAATCTGATACTCTATTTGACGATGTGGTAAATGCCACTGAAAACACCGAGGCTAGATATCAGCTGGTAGAAGGTTGTTATTATGATTACCAATTAAATGATCCAGACTTTGTGCTTGGTGATATTGGTGAAAATATTATTCAACAACATAAACGCGTATCAAATCTGGGTGTTATTGCGCCTAACATTTTTGTCGGTACACTTTCAATTCCGCTAATAAAAAAATCGACATCAGAAGAACTCCGTGTAATAAAGCTCGAAGTACAATCAATAAAAGCCGGATATCGAGATGATTATCGGGACATGCTTGAGTTAATTACTGAGAAGTGCACCGATTTGTTACTACAAGCGAACTCCCCTGTATCACATCATTTTGAAATAGATAATGATCATGTTGCACAAACCCTTTATCAAAAATTTGCCTTTATTAAATCCGTAATTGGCACAGATGAGTTCGCAGAAGCTATTCATCGTATTGTATCAGCTCCTGTAACTAAATGGGCTGAAATATCAGAAAACAAAGATGTGCGTAACGCCAGACGATTCTCTAATGCAAACATTAAAGAGTTTCTGAAAAGTGGAAATCGTACAGAACTTCCAAAGTCACATTTTTTAAGAACCTATGGTGTGGAAACACTACCAGAGAGAATTACATCAATTCGGAAATCAGACTCAGTTGATACTCTTGAAAATCGGTTTATAAAACATGCGTTAGAAGTTTTTTTAAAATTCTGCACAGATATAAACAGCAAAGGAATTCAATTTGGCCACAAGAGAATGGAATATGAATCAGAATTACTGATTCGTCAGATTGAAAGCCATTTACACCATTCCGTTTTTAAAGAGATATCAAGGCCTACCACTCTAAAGCTAAATAGTCCTGTATTGCAACGAAAAGAAGGATACCGCGAAGTATTGCGTGTTTGGCTTATGTTTGACCTTGCAGCGAAACTGATTTGGAAAGGTGGTGAAGATATATACAGTGGAGGGAAGAAAAATATCGCTACCCTGTATGAATACTGGTTATTCTTTAAGCTACTTGACTTGTTTCAATCACTCTTTACTATTCAGCCAAAAGATATATCGGAATTAATTAAAGAGACGCGAGATGGTTTGAATCTGCAACTTAAACAAGGAGAGTTCACAGCTTTGCGAGGCGTTTACGATTCTGGAAACAGAAAACTAAATATTCGTTTTAATTACAATCGATCATTTAGTGGACAGAAAGAGTATCCGGATTCTGGTAGCTGGACAACAACATTAAGGCCCGATTATACTCTTTCTTTCTGGCCGTTCGGTGTTAATGAGAACGAGGCTGAGAACCAAGAATTGATCGTTCATGTGCATTTTGATGCAAAATATAAGATTGCCAATTTAGCAGATTTTTTACAGCGAAATAATGAGAATCGTTTAGATGAAGAGAAAATTGAGAATAGAAAAGGTGTATATAAGAATGCCGATCTGTTAAAAATGCATGCTTACAAAGATGCGATAAGAAGGACAGGTGGAGCATACATTTTATATCCGGGTGATAAATCGATAAAACAAAAAGGTTTTCATGAGATTATACCAGGACTCGGAGCATTTCCGGTTCGCCCATCAAAAGAGAATAGTGGTATAGGTGAGTTGAAAGCCTTTATTATTGAAATTATTGACCATTTCATCAATCGGGCGTCTCAAAGGGAACGGATTGCATATAGAACGTACGATATTTTCAAGAATCCACCCACATCTGACGACATAATTAATGAATCCCTTCCCGAAACATATAATGCAAACAGAAGTCTAATTCCCAGCGATACGTATGTACTTGTAGGCTATTATCACTCTGCCGAACAATACGATTGGATACAAAATAATAAACTGTATAATTTCCGAATGGGCTCAGGTCCGGAGTCATTAAATCTTGATATTGAAACTGTAAGTTCAAAATACCTTTTGCTGCACACAACCGCCGACAAAGGGTCTGGAGAATTGTGGAGGATTGTTAGTAAAGGTCCGAGAGTTTTTTCAAGAGATGATTTGGTGAAAAAGGGCTACCCATCTCCAAGAAAGGCGAATTATCTTGTAGTACAAATAGAAAAGGTATTGGATCCTGAATTTGAGAAGGTGAAATGGGACTTTAGAAAGCTGAAAAACTACACAACAGGCAGGGCTTCAGCATATCCGTTCACTGCGAGTCTCACTGAATTAATGAAGTATAAGATGAAATGACATCACAAGACGCTTCTGCAATCAGAATAATAAATTAATCCAGTTTGCAGAGAAAGCATACATTCATGCTGTATGTTACTCATACCCCAACATTGTTTTAAAAATTGCCTGTTATTTGCTTTTTCTTTACACGTCCTACAGGTAAATTCACTGCAATTAAATAGCTGGGCATTTTGCAATAATTCAAGAAACTTAAGAGTATTAGTACAGATGATAAAAATTAATAGAGTAGAGACTGCTTCTCTATCTCAGAAATTCGAGATTAAAGTTGATATGGGTCGTTGGGACCTTGTCCAGGAAATAAGTGAAAACCAACTAAAAGGTATACGTGATCAAATAAACAGCGTCC
>JAIUMW010000039.1 GCA_022565365.1 Oceanicaulis sp. | reverse complement strand
TCCAACCACCTTTTGCACGAAACAGTACAATTTCAAGCAAGTAATTGTCAACCACCTTTTGCACAAAAGAGAGTTGATTCCAGTTTAACTACTCAGATAGAATCCAACCTTGTATTGCAAATAGCCAAAATTACTAAGAGAACCGAAAGGGTCGCGCGTTGGTCGGTGTCCAGTGTTCACCATAAGCAAAGAGACAGTATAGTGCGTATAGTCATTGTATAGCTGCCAAAGTGTTGCGGGTAAGCTTGCCCGAGACGCATCGATTGATTTCCGAATGTTCTTAAGCGAAGCTTTTAGATCGTCGTTAGACAAACCTCTATTGCTGCCCATCATTTTGGCTGCGCTTGGGCTACTTAATAGCGCTTCAAGACTAAAAGGCTGTTTCCCAGCACTTTCCAGAAGCCTATTAATAAAGGTGTAGTGCTTAATAGCTAAATCACCAGCACTCATGGACAAGTAAGAGCTTCCCGCATGATTTTTCAGCGGAGTGTTAGAAATCCAACCAACTTCTGCTTGAGAAATATTTAGGCCCTTTGCTTCTTTGGCGAAATATCGTTGAATACGTCCTAAGGTTAAACGAGCGTTGTCCTTTTTGTTTATCTCAGAAACAAGGCTCTTAAGCTTTGTTTTGTAGTCTTCAAATTTGCAGCCTCTGGCGCTTTGAACGGACCTTAGAATTGATGACGATAAAAAAATATACGGCGAGGTATTTGGCGGTGCATCGAGTTCTTTCGAATTGCTGAATTCAGGCACCTTCGGATGAGAAATAGAAGAAGAGAGTACACCAAAATCGCCTACCACGAATTCATCCACTGCAATCGACTCATCCAGCAACTCCATCATCGATCGCCCAGTAAAAAGTGAAGCCAGAAGCAAATGAGCTTCCTCTTTATCCTTAGCGTCGTAGCAGTACTGAATTAAGGTATCGACGTCGTAGCTGGTCAAATTCTCATATGCACAAATGAGCTCCTTTTCCTGCTTCAGCTTGTGCTTAGAGATTAACGCTAAACTTTTTTCACCTAAGAGCTCAGACATTTGGCACCTCCGAACTCAAAATGCGTCGCACCGAAGCCCTACTTTCACCTGAAAAAGCTATGGTCCTTGCTAGAACGGTCTGAGGTAACCTTCCACCAAAAAGCCAAATTTGCACACCTTTGGGAGCATGCACAAAAAATAGCGCGATATTTCGTATGTATGACTGTTTAGAAGATAAAATTACGATGGCTTGAAGCGCATATATCCAGGCTCGAAGTTCGATATCCGATAGACCCGCTGAATATGTCTTTCTACGTTCATTGCGCTGATCGCAGATTAAAGGCATCCAACCTTCAAAGAAAAGGTTTTCATTAGACTTTAATATCGAGCTTAATGTACTTACCCGAGCCAATAAAGCTAGTCGAGGCTCAGTTGGCTGACGTTTTCCATTAAAGTGAAAAATATATTGAGTAAATTGAAACGCCGGCAATGCCCGCGGATGACAGGTTAATTGAGGGGGTGAATCTTTAATTTTTAAATCTTTCATACAAAACCATCCAACAACAATAATAATAAAGTAAATAAAACTTTTTTGCTGTTGTGAGGCTCTGCTGAGCTACCTGTAATTATATACAGGTGTTTTTGTAACGGTCAAGCTAAATAGTGAGGAATTATTTTTTTGCTTTAACGGTCAGTTTTACATTCGCACTTTGAGACAATAAGAGAAGCTGTTCTTCTTCCGTCAATTGCTCTGCCGCGGCTTTACCAATCCATGCCCAATGCTCGAGAAGTTCCTGCGCTGATTTAGGCAATTTTTCAAACGCAATTTCAGCTTGTTCTATCAAGTAGTCATCTAAATCAATCTGGGACTTTGAATCTTCGTCCATTGTTATTCTCCTCGACATTATTTCATCGCTAAAAATAATTAGCGTCACAAGAGAGTAACGGACAAACTCAATCTCGTCAAGAAAACAATTAAGCAAGCCACTGAATAGTAACATTTTTTTTCGTTTTGTCAATTTGAAAGGTTTGCCTGATTAATTTATAACTACAAGGCCTGACACTCAGCCACATCATTATTACGAGCTCATTTTTAGAAACGAATAATCCATTAACCCTGTGATTTGATGACCTGCGATTTAAATAAATCCATAAAGAGGAAAAGTTATGATTGAGAGTATCGACATTCAGATAACCTTAGATAAATTGAACGAAAGGCTAAGTGTTTTCGCCAGCTCAATATTGTATTCAGTTAGTGAAAAATGCGTAATTGGGCCTTACGATAATTGCTATAGTATTTTGATGCTACTATCGCAACAGCAAGCAGTTGAGCAAACTGGACTTTCAGCAGACAAAGTGCAGAAAGCGATTCGTGAGTTCATTGTTGAATTTCGACCTCTCGACTCTGCATTTTGTATATCAACGGTTCAGCCTGAGATTGCTGGCCGAATGGTTCAAATAGTCTTTTATGCAAGAAGTGAAGATCGGATCGATCCTGTATCTTCCGGCTTGATGACATTCGCTTTAAACCTCATGCAGCTGGCTGATTCATCACATGACATGCCATCTGAGATTG
Organism: Oceanicaulis sp.; assembly: GCA_022565365.1. Taxonomy (GTDB): domain Bacteria; phylum Pseudomonadota; class Alphaproteobacteria; order Caulobacterales; family Maricaulaceae; genus Oceanicaulis. Next base: position 15,063 of record JAIUMW010000039.1, on the reverse strand, counting down.
TTAACCGTTGGATTTTAAATCGTAGTGAGGCTACACAAGGTTCTCCGGTGGAGTAGCAAGCGAGCCCGGTAAACTTGTTCGAGTTAATATGCAATTTCCTCGCGGGTGTTGGGAAGAAGATCAAAAAAATATAAACCAAACAATTTCGCAGGGGTTAAAGGTAGTCACTTTTGTCGTTGTTTTATGAAAAGTTTTGTGACATGAAAGTGCTCACCAGGTGTTAAGTGGCGTAAGTCGAAATGTGGCTAGTCAGCTCGCAAACCATTGATATACCTATTAATACCGGTTTTCGCAGGTGTAAAACTTTTGCCAACTTTTCGTGGTGGTGCCCTCCGGAGGCAGAGGTCAGAGGTTCGAATCCTCTCGGGCGCGCCAGTACAAAAGAAACCACCCTTGCGGTGGTTTTTTTGTGTAATTAGCACGGCTGAACCAGCGGTTAGATGAACAAGTGCAGCAACACACCCAAGAATTAGAAGCAGCCGCAGAGCAATTAAAACTACTATCACAAACAGATTACCTTACCGCGCTGCCGAATCGAAGAGGCTTCAGTGCCATGTTTGATATGGCCCGAGTGCGCGCCAAACGCAGTACGCAACCGTTAACTTTAGCCCTGTTTGATGTGGATTATTTTAGACAATTTAATGATACACACGGCCATGAGGCCGGCGATGCGGTGTTGGTAAGCCTCGCGCGTTTAGTAAAGCAAGAGCTGCGCGAACAAGATGTAGTAGCTAGGTGGGGTGGTGAGGAGTTTGCTGTATTGCTGCCAGATACACCACTAGCCGGAGCGCTGCAAGTTTGTGAATCCCTGCGTGCTAAGTTAGCGGCGATGGAGGTTCCTTATGCGGGGCAGAATTTGCGGGTTACGGCCACTTTTGGTGTATATGAAGGCAATGTGCAAGAACATGATTTGCAAAAATGGGGGCATAATGCCGATAAGGCACTGTATAGCGGAAAAAATAAAGGCCGCAACCAAGTGCAGCCTTATAACGAAGATAATAGCTGAATACCCTAATAACCCACGGGTAAATGCCCTGTTTTTACGTAAATAATGGTTTCTTGCTCTACCCTAGGTGTATGTTGGCTGGCGTGAGGGCTACGAAGCCACGTGCCGGCCGGATACCGCCCGTGCTCATCAATAAACTCACCACTTAGCACGAAAATTTCTTCACCGGCAAAGTGCTTGTGTAGCTTAAACACCTCCCCTGCAGGCCATTTCACCAAAGCGCAATGCTCGGTACCAAAACTGTGGAGTGGCATTACCTGCAATCCACCTTGGCCCGGCAGCCAAGTTGCTTCGTTTGTGTTAATCCGCACAGTAGCGGTATCTGCGGTATTAAACTGATGCAATTTTACAAGCAGCGTACACCCGTGGGCGCTAAAAGGTGCATGCTGAGAGCCCGGCGGATTCCGAATATAGGTGCCCGCAGGGTAATCACCATTTTCATCCGAGAACACACCACTCAGCACAAAAATTTCTTCGCCCAACGGATGTTCGTGGGTGCTAAAAGCCGAGCCCGGTTCATAGCGAACAACACTTGTTGCCCGCCCACGCTCGGCTTCCTCTCGTTCCAATAGCTTCCGGCTTGCACCCACAGCTGGGCTAGCTAACCATGCTTGCTCTGCAGTGCGAATAACAACCCGCTGGGTAAAATCTAAATTCAACATCAGCGCTATAAACCCTGAAACTGGAAAGGTTCAGCAGCAACAAAATAACCACTCGCTTCGCCCGCGTATATTTCACCACCCGCCAGTGATAGCTTTTTCACAACCGCGCGTTCACTGAAATCTACTTTACTGAAATCTACCCACACTGTGTTCGGTGTGAGCACGTTTTCGAAATAGTAAATAAGATTGCCTTGGTCTGCCACTACGCGCCAGCGTGTATTGGAAAGGTGTGGTTGCTCGGGTGAACCAATACCGTAAGGCACCGATACATTGCGTACTACGCTGAACACACTTGCTGCGGCAATGCGCGGATCACTGGTTTGTGGAATCATATCCAGGTAATACGAAGCGCGCACAAAACGATCGGCAGCTTTACCCGTACCAGGTAAAAATGCTTGCCCTGGCACCGATTGCCAATACTGGTTGATGGCTAACTGTTCCGCAAAAGGCGGATCATTGGTCATCACTTGATAATCACGGCTATGGTGAATTTCTAAGCGCCCACCAATGTATTCAAAAATAGCGCTATCGCCGCTGGCATCTGATAACGATAAATGCACCGTGGTAAACTTATCGGTGCCCGGAATAAAATCGGAAACAATGGCAAATGATTCTTCGGCAAAAAACTCAACCGCTTCCGCTACCGTAGCAAAATTATCTAACGCATACTGGGCCCAAGCACTAATAGTAAGGCCCGGCTTATCGCCATTTTTATCAAACTCCGGGTATTCAGAAGCCACCAACCAAAGCAAGTTGGCCACTAGGCCTTTTTCATTCATACCATCGGGTGTTGCAATATCCCATGAACTAGCCGCTACACTGCCATACTTCGAACGCCAGGTAATAGAGTTTGGCCCTACTTCTCCGTTGCGTTCCATGCCACGGGGGAAAATCCACAAGTTGGCGGGGATATCAATTGAGAAATCCATACTTCGCCCAGTTAATACCGTATCGTTAGGGCCTAAGTAAACTAAACGGGTGCATGCGTCGGCTTGCTGCGGCACGGCTACTGTAGCCACCATAATGGCTGCCGCCAGTGTAGATAATATCTTCTTCATAAAGAATTCCTTGGCTTCGTGAACATTTAGGCTTGTGCGTACCATGTTATACCGCCACTAACCTATCAGCTGTTTTTCATTCTGTGAACTTAAAGTAACGGTAAGTTGCTGAAACAACTTTCGCTTAATACCGAGGTTGACTTTGTAACAGTTTAATAACATAAATAGTTCTTGCTACTACATACCCACTTTACTAAAAAACAGACCACTTAAAAGGTTACCCGCATTAATTAATTTTTTTAACTTAAACGATGTTTGGTTCCATTTCACTCTTACCGACATGCGTTTCATTGCAGGAGGAATACTATGTCGATAATCAAGCGATTTACTGTTGGGGGCTTATTTGCTGTTTTCATAATCAACTTGAGTGGCTGCAGCACCGTTCCTGCATCTTCTCTGTCTGTCTCTCAAAAGGAGTATAGCGACCACATGCGCAACTCACAACGCGCGCAATTACTTAACAACATTGTTGCGTTGCAGTACCACGAAGCGCCCTATTTTCTTTTGACGAATTCTATTGTAAGCCAACTCAGTAAAGAAACGTCCTTATCCAGCTCTTTTGCATTAGGGCCGGCTAGTGATAGTGACCTTGGAAGTATCGGCGGTAGCATTTCGTTCCGCGAAACTCCCACAGTTACCTACACGCCCTTACAAGGCGAAAGCTTTACGCGACAGCTTCTTACTCCATTATCTCCAGCATTGGTTCTTGCGCTAGCAGAATCTGGCTGGCCCGTTGATTTGCTTCTCAATGCAAGTGTGCGTTCAATTAACGCTGTACGCAATGATTCCAGCGATCCTAGTCGCTTTCAACAATTAAGTAATCAGCTTAGAGTATTACAGCAAAAACAAGAGTTAGCAGTGAAAGTTTTACATGAAGAAGATACTTACCGCGCGCTTTTTCTAGTTAGCCCCAACCTAAGTAGCGAAGGCGCCAAACGTATTGAAGAGCTGCATGAGTTACTTGGCATCAACAACCAACTACCCACAGATTTCACTATAAGTTACAAAGCATTCCCGACTACAACCAATGATTTAGCTATTATCACCCGTTCATTACTCGAAATACTCGCTCAGGCTGGCTCAGCAATTCATACCACCGAAAATGTTAGCGATAATCAATTAAAAATCAATCGAGGCCCAACATTGCCAGCACATACTCTGGCGAGCACTCAGTACAGAGGTGAATACTTCTGGATTGAGCAAGATGACAAGCAAAGCGCACGGTTATTTCTGCTACTACAGTTACTTTTCGAACTGAATAACACCAGCGATGTAGGGGGCTCACCTATTCTCAGTATTGGAACTAGATAGCCATGTTCAGCTTGTAAAAAATTTGCAATCCAAAAATTAATAGCAATCGTTATTAAATGTTAGGCATTTGTAACCGGGCTCTTAACACGAGCAACGACGTGCGGTTTATTTTTTGCGGCATTCATTTACTTAGCAGTATCTAAAGAAATACGGAGTTTTTAATATGTTCAATTTTCGAAAAAGCCGTACCATGGTTACAATAGCTGCATTGATATGTACTGCTTTGCTCCCTGTAGCCCAAGCTTGCACTTCCTTGCTTTACCGTGATGCCCATGGTGGAACCTATGCCGGTCGCACCATGGAGCTGCCTATGGAGCTCCCTTACAAGGTAATCTATATACCCAAAGGTACTAAATTTGGCTCGCAAGCAGATAAGCACAGCGACATCCTCATGATGGATTTAGCTGATGTAACCACTACAACTATAAATGGTACACTAGCCTTATTTACCGCCGGCGCAAATAGATAATTGCCAAATGACAACACAAGGAGACCCGATGAGATTAATCTTTGGTAAATGGTGTGCATTAGTGAGTGTAAGTGCGTTGTTATCTGCAGCGCATGCAACCGAAACACCGCTTAGCCTCGCTGACGCAGAGCAACGCTTAGTTAATGTACGGCAGGTTCTAGTGCAGGAGGCTGATATCAGAGCGCGTGAAGCCGAGCGGCGCGCCTTAGAAAACTTAAATTTGCCGCAAGTCAGTATTCTCGTTGCGGGCATTGCTTATGAAAAAGATGTGTCTTTCACTATTCCCTTTGTTAATGAACGAGCTGATTTAGATATCAATAGAAGCGGTATTCGCTCTCAGGTTTCGGTAGTATGGCCGCTTTACACAGGTGGAAGAACACGAGCAACTCAGCAGTTAGCCGGTGCCCGCGTTGCCGAAGCTCAGGCTGAGCAGCAGCTGTTGCAACTGCAACTCATTAAGCGCCTTTCCGATTTGTATTTTTCCAACCAAATGATGCGCCAAGTTGTTGCTGTTCGAGAGCAGACACTGCGCACCATAGCACTTCACGTACAGCGCGCTAAACGCTTCCAAGAAGAAGGCCTTATTACTCAGCTAGGGCGGATGCAAGCTGAAGTTGCTTATGCGGAAGCTAATCGGGAGTTATTGCAAGCGCAGCGGCAATACACCGATATTCAAGCCGCTTTGAGGAATTTACTCGAGCTCGATAGCCTTGGCTGTTTAGCTACAAACTTACCTATTCCTGTGCAGCCACTGCAAAGCCCAGCATGGTATGTTGCCGAAGCGCGACAAAATAATCCAGTGTTTGCACAGTTAGTGGCGAAAGAGCAACAGGCGAATCAACTCGTTGCTATTGAACGAGGTAAGCGCTTACCCGAGTTTTTTATCGCCGGCACCTACGATTTAAATCGCTCTGCCACCCCGCTTACCGAGCCCGATTGGAGCGTTGGCGTTGGCATGCGTTACAACATTACTACGCCGATTGGCCGGGGAGCGAGCATAGATTCTGCTTTGTCTCGTAAAGAACAGCTGCAATTTAGCCGTGCCCAAGTAAATGCGGACATTCAGCTTGCGGTAGAAAGCGCTTACCGTGCTGTACTAGAGCACTATGAGCAGTTTACGTTGCTTCAACACGATATTGAGTTAGCTAATGAGCATGCTCGATTGCAACGACAGGCCTTTGAAGAGGGGCTGGCTACCTCTATTGAAGTAACCGATGCACAGCTCCGCCTAGCAGCCACAGAGGTAAGGGCGTTAAATTCTGCTTTTTTATACATTAGCGCCCTTGCTCAATTAACCCAACTTGCCGGTAGCCCAGAACTTTTAGTGGCCACCTTACCTAGCTTAACGCAAAGCAATGCCTGCACTTCGTTCTGAGGATTCGTTATGAACATGAAAAAATCACTGATTATCGCCTGCGTAGTTTTAGCGATAGCCGCATTATTTTGGTGGTTGTGGCCAAGCAATAGTAATACCGAGTATCTTCATGGTGATGTAGAAGTTCGCGAAATTCGCGTTGCCAGCAAGGTGCCTGGGCGGGTATTGGCGCTCCACGTTGAAGCGGGTGACCAGGTGGAAGCCGGGCAGCTGCTGTTTGAGTTAACCAGCCCCGAACTTGATGCCATGCTCGCTCAGGCCGAAGCGGCCGAAGAAGCAACCAAAGCGCTACAAGACGAAGCCAATGCTGGCTTACGCAGTGAAGAAATAGAAGTGGCGCGATTACAGTGGCAAGGCGCATTAATTGAACAGAACTTAATGCAAGCTAGTTTAGCGCGCATTGAAAACTTATATAACGATGGCTTGGTTTCGCAACAGCACTACGATGAGGTAGCTGCAAAAACCCAAGGTAGTATAGATAAGGCGTTAGCGGCAGAAGCAATGTACAACATGGCTTCTGCTGGCGCACGAGAAGAACAGCTGCGCGCTGTTGCAGCACAAAATCGTCGTGCTGCTGCCGCTGTTGCCGAGGTAGAAGCATTTCGGGCAGAAACTCGTGTATACGCCCCCATTGCCGGCGAAATTGCCAATGTAGTGATTCACCCGGGCGAACTAGCCCCACAGGGGTATCCAGTAATTACGTTGGCTAACCCTACCGATACTTGGGTAGTATTCAACATTCGTGAAGACAAACTGCGCCGGCTTGCACCGGGGGCTGAGTTCTCGGCGTTTGTACCCGCCTTGCAAAGCTCGTTAACGTTTCGCGTTACCAAACTAAATGCATTACCTTCCTTTGCGAACTGGAAACAAGTTCGCGGCACACCCGGCTATGATTTAAAAACCTTTCAAATTGAAGCGAAACCAATAGAGCACCATGCTGGCTTGCGGGCTGGCATGTCGGTTATCCTTGCTGTGGAGGATTAATGCAGTATTTTACTGGCAGTTTGCAGCGTGAATTAATGCACTTACGGAATGATAAGGGAGATTTATTCCTTACCGTGGCCATGCTGCCGTTGTTGTGCGCGTTTATTTGGTGGATATTTTCTGCGGGCCAACCGGATAGCTTACCGGTAGCCATTATAGACCAAGACCAAACCGCCACTTCACGCGAATTTATTCGCCTTACCAACGCTGCTCCAGGTATTGAATTGCAGCATGGGTTTAATAGTCAAAGCGCGGCCGTAGATGCATTAAGAAAACGCGGTGTATATGCTGTGTTGCTAGTGCCCGCCCAATTTGAACGCGATATATACACCGGCTCACCAGCAGAAGTAGTGCTGATGCTTAATAGCCAATACTCGACCTATGCCTCCACTATAGAACGCCATGTTTCCGGTGCAGCGCTTACTGCTGGTGTTGGCATTGGGGCCAACCGTCTCCAAATGCTTGGCATGTTCGGGGAGCAAAGCTTAACGATGGCAATGCCGATAAGTGTTATTGCGACACCGCTATTCAACGAAGGGCCAAATTATGAGGTGTTTCTAGCCGCAACATTAATACCCGCCCTATTTCAAATTTTAGCCATGATTTTAGCTGTTTCCGCTGTGGGTCGAGAGCTGCGTGATGGCACCGCCTTAGATTGGCTACATACTTCTGGTGGCTCATTAGCTCTTGCGCTTGGCGCTAAATTGCTTCCCCCCATTCTCGTTATTAATGGCTACGCAGCTATAATAGTATGGTTTTTTCAGCACGTAGCGCCAGATAGTTATAGTGGAAACGGCTTGAGCATCTGGCTCTCTTTTGTACTAATGAATATTACTGCAATGGCAGTTGGCATTCTTATTCTTGCCGTAACTCGAAATTTTCGTATGGGGCTAAGCTTAGCAGGCTTCTACAGCGCACCTGCTTTTGCCTATTCGGGCCAAGCGTTTCCTTTAATTTCAATGCCTGACGCAGCACAGTACTGGGCGAGCATACTTCCCCTAACTCATTGGTTAAAAATTTATAATCAACTATGGATGGCAGGAGCACCCATCACCGAAGTAATGGATTCTGTCAAAGTTTTAGCAGCAATGCTCACAGTAGCTGGATTGTTCGGCTATCTGCTACTAAAACACTATGCTTTTAAGCCAGAAAGCTGGGGAGCTCGATAATGACCATATGGAAGCACAGTTTATTAACTTGGCGAGCTATATTTAAAGATAAAGGCGCAATGCTACTGTTGTTCGGTGCAGGGTTAGTTTATTCCTTTTTCTATCCTCTTCCTTACCATTACGAACAAGTTCAGAGTGTACCAACTATTCTTGTTGACCAAGACAACTCTACTTCTTCACGAACCTTAAGCCGAATGCTACATGCGTCGCCATACCTAGATATACGCCAAGCACACAATGACGCAGGCGTCATTCAAGAAGCATTGTGGCATGGTGATGTGATGGCAATGATCATTGTTCCAAGTGGGTTTCATATTAATTTGCTAGCAGGGCGTACCGCTGAACTTCAAGTTGCAAGCCATGGCGGCTACTTACTAGCCGGCAGTAAAGCACTCATGAATGTCACCGAGGTAGCGATGACAATGGGTGCTGGCATTACCTTGCAAAAAGCACAAAGTATGGGAGCAAATCCGCAACAAGCAACTGATAGTCTCCAGCCGCTAGTTCTGGAAACACGTGCCCTTTATAACCCAAATGATGGTTATGGCCACTCAATAGTTCCTGCTGTGATGGTACTTATCATCCAACAAACCTTATTAATTGGGGTTACCTTGTTATTGGGGAAAAAAACCGAATTAGGGCAGCTTCCAAAAGGTAGTAATGCCTATTTAGGTATGCTGCTTACGTTTTCTATTATTGCTTTGCTCAATACGCTTTACTTTTTTGCGGTAGCAATCCGCATACAACAATATGCCCACCTTGGTGAATTTCTTAGCCTATTGGTTTTTGCTATAGTTTTTTGTGTGTGCATTGCTGCTTTTGCATTGTTACTTGGACGTATTTTCAAAACTCGGGAAAGAGGCCTACAATTGCTTCTAATCACATCGGTGCCCATGCTATTTGTTTCTGGATACAGTTGGCCTGCTGAATCATTACCTGATTTACTGTACTACGCCCGCTGGATATTACCCACAACTTCGGGGATTCATGGTTTTGTTGGTATTACACAACTTGGTGCATCACTCGCCGATGTTGCTCTCGAGCTGAAAATGTTGCTGTGTTTGGCGATACTAATGATTGCTGCCGGCCTGATTAGCTACCGGCAGCAAAATTAAAGACCAGCAAATTGAAATGGGGTTTTATTGGAAAAATACTTGGACGCTTCACCAGCGTATATTTCACCGCCAGCAAGTGGTAAGCATCTACTCGGGGCATTGTCTGCAAAATCGAGTTGCTTGAAATCAACCCACACTACATTGGGGCTAAGCACATTTTCAAAAAAATAAACTAAATTTTTTTGATCAGCAACAACACGCCAGCGAGTGTTAGAAAGATGCGGTTGTTCAGCTGTAGATATGCCATAAGGCACCGATACATTGCGTACAATGCCGAGCACACTGGCTATGGCTATTTGGGCATCACTTGTTTTCGGTATCATTTGCAGATAATAAGATGCCCTTACAAAGCGGTCTGGAGCTTTACTGGTGCCGGGTAAAAATATGTCCCCCGGAATACTAGACCAGTAGCCTCTAATGGCTAACTGTTCAGCAAATGGTGGATCATTTGTCATCACTTGATAGCTCCTATGATGATGGATTACCAATCTGCCAGCGATGTATTCGAAAATAGCACTATCACCAGAAGCATCAGACAAAGATAAGTGCACCGTAGTAAATTTGTCAGTACCCGGAATAAATTCCGATACCACCGTAAACTCTTCCTTACTAAGCTCATCAACTGCCTGCTGAACAGTTGCGAAGTTATCCAGAGCATATTGTGCCCATGCTGCAATGGTAAGCCCCGCTCGGCCACTATCTTTGGTAAAAGGCTGATAATGTGAGGCTACCAACCACAACAAATTTGCCACTAACCCTTTTTCATTCATACCATCGGGAGTGGCTATATCCCATGAGCTAGCCACTACACTTCCGTATTTAGAAACCCACCGAATAGAGTTTATTCCTACGCCCCCATACCGTTCCATACCCCGAGGGAAAATCCATAGATTGGCTGGAATATCGATAGAGAAATCCATACTCCGGCCAGTAAGTACGAGTTGCTGTTCACCTATGTAAACTAATCGTGTGCACATATCGTCCCCTGTAAGCGGTTCTATTACTACCCGCCATAGCATGATGCTCGCTAGGCGAGCATCATGACAATAAACATACCCCAGAGCGTAAGTAGCGTATTACTTACCGCGTAAGGAACGGTATATCCAAGCATGGGTGCGTTACTTTTCGCAATTTCTGCTAACATGGCTACCGATGCTGTGCTAGTTCGCGCACCACCACAACACCCAAGATTAATTACCGGGTCAAATTTAAAAATGTACTTGCCTATTAACGGCGCCAAAATCATCGGCACCGATGTAGCAAATAATCCCCAGAAAAATATCTCAACCCCAACAGATTTAAGGCCAGCGATAAAGGTAGGTCCTGCCGTAATCCCAACAACAGCAATAAACACATTTAAACCCACTGAGTTCATAAACCATAATGTTGCACTAGGAACAGAACCAATCTTGGGCATGAAACTGCGCAACCAACCAATCACTAAACCGGCAATCAACGCACCACCCGAGGTAGATAGAGTGATTGGAATACCATGCACTGGAACCGTAATTGCGCCAATCAAACCACCAATTACGATACCAGCCCCCACCAGAACCATATCGGTCACACTGGTCGGCCGGTCGGCAAAACCGAACGCGTCGATAACTTCATCAACATGTTTTTTGGAACCATTAATAGTCACTATATCGCCACGATGTAGTTCGGTTTGTGCATATACTGGTATATCTACACCCATAGAGCCACGACGAATACGCGTTACATAAACACCACGAGCAATGGACTCCTTCGCCAAATCAATGAGTTTCATGCCATTTGCTTTTTTACTGGTCACGAACACGTCAACTGATTCCACCGGAATATTCAGCAATTCTGCATCTGGCACTTCTTTGGCGCGGTTACTCCATTCCACTAACGATTCGTGTCGACCTGAAACAGCAACAATATCGCCAACTTCAAGTACCGTATCTCCGTCAAACGGAATGATACTGCCATTGCGGCGTAAATTTTCTAGAAAAATCCTGTCTCCTGATGTTGCCTCGGCTTCATCGACAGTTTTGCCTGCAATTAATCCAGGAGTTGTTATTTCGTAGGCGCGAACAATGTACTTATGCCATGCCGACATCATCCCATCTTCAGGTGCACCAGCCGACATTTCTTTTTCATAACGCTTACACTCTTCTTCTATGTTTACGCGCAGAAGCTTTGGCCCCAAAAATGCTATTATCCAACCCGTACCCACTGTTCCAAATAAGTAAGTAATTGCGTACGCAACCGGAATTAAATCAAGCTGCTGTTGAATTTCTTCTGGTGTGGCATCGAGCCTGTTTATAGCATCTGTTGCCAAGCCTATCGAAGCAGAAATAGTGTGAGCACCGGCTAATAGGCCGGCAGCAATTCCTGGCCCATATCCGGCAATAACAGCTGCAACGTAAACAGCGAGTAGGCAAAGTATTGAAATTAGGACAGCAAAAATTGCTTGTGGCAAGCCATCACTGGCGATACCACGAACAAATTGCGGCCCCACACCGAAACCTACTGCGAATAGAAACATCATGAAGAAAATAGATTTTATTTGTGGGGAGATTTCAATTCCAATCTGGCCAATTAGCACTCCAGCAAGCAATGTACCTGTCACTGTACCCAAGCTGAAACTTCCGAGCTTCACCCCTCCTATCCAATACCCAACCGCTAAAGCCAGAAAGATTGAAAGCTCCGGGTTATCCCGAAGTGTTGAAAAAATCCATTCAATAGCAACCATAATGAACACTCCAATCGGTAGAGCCCCCATGCACCCTATGCATGGGGGATTAATGCTAAAGTTTATGCTACTTGGCTTTCAGCAACTGAAGGCCACGGGCGCTATCGTAGCCATGAACTTCTTTAACATCTAATTTGCGCATAAAATTAATAATTTCATGGCTAATCACTTGTCCGGGAACTAAGATTGGGAAGCCTGGTGGGTACGGAATGACTAACTTAGCCGAAACCATTGGAGGACCATCTTTTAAACGCGCATCACACTCTTCACTGAACAAGCCTACATACTCACTATTAGCAGGATCCCAGCTCTTGAAAAACGCCGTTCGAATATCGCCTTCAACAGAAGCTACACCATCAACATCTTCACGGTATTCTTCAGCAAATACACTAAAGTTAGGCAGATCAGGAACATCGGTCATGAGGCTTACCACACGCTTCTCAAAACGTTCAACACCCTCAGCACCAGCACGCTGGAGTTCGTTTTCAATGCGCGTTGTTAACTCTAATAAAACGTGCATTAACTGAGCCACATCACTTCGTGTGTTATTGATATTCGATTGCAGCAGCACAGAGTTGCGTGATGTTTTATTAACTTGAATGCTAAACTCGTCTGCAAGCAAGTTTTTGAATTGTGTACCGTCAAATCCAGCGGTTCCACATACAAGAGTAATACGTGTTGGGTCTAAAAAGAATTCATCATCTCGAATAGCAATTGCCGCATCGCTCCAATTGGTATTTGGCTCAAGAAAATCAACAAATCCACTATTTCGGTATTCGCTGGGAATCATCCCATCGGCACCTATTACTTTGAAGTATTTAGAAATCAATGGATGATTTTTAATCTGATGACGAATATCTAAAGCAATCTGAATAGCATTACTCACTAAACCATAGCCTTCAAGCTCCATTTGCCTCCGAGCAACATCCATAGAGGCTATCAGCTGCTGGTTCGGACTCGTAGTTGCATGAGTAAAAACAGCTTCATGCAGCTGTGGCTCTATGCTGTAGTAATCCACGTCTTTCACTAGCACCATAGATCCTTGGCGAATGGCCGACATCGATTTGTGGGTTGAGTTAGTTTGATACACGCGCAAGCGAACCTGCCGCGGATCTGGTATTAAACGTGTGTTCAATAATTGTTCATCGGTTGGTGTATCACCAAGCTCAATTTGTTGTTGCTCATATGCCGATACAGCCTCTGGTTGCTTGAGCCATTTTTCGATGTTATTGGCTGCCCCCATTGCTGTGCGCGGCCGTAAAAATGGTGAGAAATGTGCGAATCCAAACCACGCCTCATCCCATAAAAACACCAAGTCGGGTTTAATTGCCAAACACTCTTCCATAACTCTTCGAGTGTTGTACACATGTCCATCGAAAGTACAGTTGGTTAAATCTACCGCTCGTACCCTCGAAAGTTTTCCTTGTGCTTTTAAGTTGAGGAGCGCTTTCTTTATTTCTCGCAAAGGTACCGCCCCATACATGGAATACTCCTTCATCGGATAAGCTTCCACATAATAAGGATATAAACCTCCAAGCACCGCACCGTAGTGGTGCGATTTATGGCAGTTCCGGTCAACAATAATAATATCGCCTGGCTTGGCAATGGCCATTAACACCATTTTATTTGAGGTGCTTGTTCCATTGGTAACAAAAAAACAGTGCTCTGCGCCAAAAGCACGCGCTGCTTTTTCTTGCGCTTTTTTGATGTTGCCCGTTGGCTCAAGAAGGCTGTCAAGCCCACCCGTAGTAGCAGAGGATTCTGCTAAAAATAGATTTTTGCCATAAAACTCACCCATATCACGTATCCAATCCGATTTGAAAATCGATTTGCCGCGTGCGATAGGAAGTGCGTGAAAGGTGCTAATCGGTCGGTGCGCATAACGCTTAAGGTTATCAAAGAACGGTGTTTCGTAACGAAGACGAACGCCTTCTAAAATTGAATAATGTAATTCTGTAGGCTCTTCTACTGCATACAGCACACGGCGGACACAAGTAGATCGAGGATCATCGGTTATATCCTGTGGGCGTTGATCAGAAATGAGATAAAGATCAAGCTCTGGTCGGTACTCCGAAATTACAGTTGCCAGCTGCAAAGCAACGTGGTCCTCGTCTGCATCAATGTGCAGCTCGCTCATCACGCGGTTTAATTGTGGTACTGGCAGGTGGCTTTTGAATTCAAAACCATCAAATATTGCTACTGCACAAATGTTGCTATTAACAGCTATTGCACAAAAAGCATCTTGAAAACTGTGAACCACTAGCGGCTCATAAATAAAATCATCATCTTTCTGTCGCTGGCTCAGCAAAGTATTAATATTACGTTCTACACTACTAGCATTGTTTGGAGCAACAACAAGTACTTCAAAGTAGGGGCGATGGGGAGCACCAGAAACACCATGAGAATCGCTGCTTTCATCTCCTTCAAATGCTATCTGCCACTCTCGTGGGTCATCCTTGTAATAACGAGCCAGGATGGCGAAGGATATCCTCGACACTAAAGCGATGAAGCTATCTTGTCCCTGCTCAGTGAGCGCCAAGCTCAATTTTTTCATCATTTTTCTGCCGGGATATGCATGCAGTAGTTCTATTGGCCCCAAAGCCTCCAGTGATTCCTGAACTAGCTCTATGCCTGCTTTACCAGCAGCCCATTTCTTACTCACCGACAATAAGTGACGCCAGTGGTCAGAACGCAATGCTGATAAAGAAAAAATTTGGTCTATCGTCTGTTTATGAACCGGTTTCATAAGCTCTATCCTTAGTTTTCTTTGTGGGTATGCTGGTATGGCAGAATCGAAAACCTACTACAGCGATCTGCTAAAATCGCAAATGTTAGCAATATCAACCAAACTAATAACATTTGAGGGCACTAAACCCCTCTTGGCGATAACATAAATGCAAAGCATATTATTTCAATTATAATAATTAACCGGAAAATTGGATCACTAAGGTAAGCGTAACGCCAACCACACCTATTCAGCCATAATTTAAAGCCATAGGCTACCACCAAGTTTAATCAATAAAGGTGGTAGTAACATGAGTCGAGCATATCGAACAGTAGTGTTCAGAATTCTGTGTCAGCCAAGTTTTCATAGGTCTATATGATCATCCAGCCGGCCCTCGAAGTGGATGCTCAGTTGCGACAGCGTTAGGTTCCAGTTTTGAACTGGGTGTGACCAGCGCTCAGACGCTTTTA
>JAIUMW010000038.1 GCA_022565365.1 Oceanicaulis sp. | reverse complement strand
GCCAGCCTGACGCCTCCAGAATGGCGGCGCCGGTTTCACCGGCAGAGCGCGGGAAATCATCAAAGCTGAAACTGATCAGCGGCCGGTCCAGCGATACGGTCAGGGGCGACACGCCCAGAAGGCGCGCGGCCAGGCGGCGCAGCTTGCCCTCCAGCCCGCCTGCAGGCGTGTAGGGCGCAATTGCGGTCATGGTCATGGCAGATCCCCTGCGGCCGCGGCGGCGCGAAACAGTTTCAGCCCGAGCGCGCGGACCCGCACGGGCAGCCATGCGAGCCGTGCAATCATCGCGCCAGCCATCTTTGCCGGGACCGCCAGGCGCCAGCGGCGCAGTGTCAGGGCCAGGCGCGCGCCGGGGCGGCTGGCGTAACCCGGATGGCGGTCCATGAGGCGCGCGAAATTCGGTCCCGCTGCGCCAAACTTGGCCAGCAATCGCTCCACGCGCTCCAGCCCGCCATGGCCGGCCGGATTGTCGGCATGGGCGACGCGGCCGGCTTCAGCGGCGCGCAAGGCCCAGTCCACATCCTCCCAGCCCCAGCCCGAATAGGCTTCATCGAAAGGGACTTGCGCAAAAAAGCTGCGGCGCACGGCGAGGTTCGATGAACACACCGCCACCGCACCGATCTCATTGCGCTCCACCGCGCTGCGCACGTCGGAGGTCTGTGCGAGCTCGGCGTGGACGGCCTGGTCAGGGCTGGAGGGTTCACACGGCTCATAGCCGCCAAACACGGCGTCGGCATCGGTCTGGGTGAGGATGTCGATCCAGCGCGTCAGGAAGCGCTCGGGCGGGCGCATGTCAGCGTCCAGGAATAAAATCCACTGCCCGCGCGCCAGCTCGCCAAGGCGGTTGCGGGCAGCCGAGCGTCCCAGATTGACCGGGGCGGTGATCTGGCGCGCCGGGATCGGCGCATAGAGCACGGCGGCGCGCAGGGCTTCGGACAGGTCATCGTCCGGCGCCCCGTCCTCATAGATGATCACTTCCACTTCATCAGAGGCGTCGCTGGCCAGCGCCGCCAGCAGCGGGCGCGGATCATCGCGATAGGTCGGCACGAGCACCGACAGGATCGGCCGGTTGGCGCGCCGGGCCGCCTCGTTGATCGTTTCCTTCATAGCGCCGCTCATGCCCGCGCTCCGGTCAGGCGCGCCAGCACAGGCCCTGCGATGAGCGTGCGGCAGCCCGCCGCGTCGAGCATGAGGGCGAGGACAGCGTAGACGCCCGCGCCCGCAGCGATCTTCAGCGCCAGCTCGGCAGGCGCGCTATCCAGCGATGGCAGGGCCAGGATGACGCCGCCCATCACAAGGGCCGCGCCGCCCGAGCGCACCCAGTCAGACACCGGGATAGGCAGGGCGAACACCGTGCGGCCATGCACGATGCAAACCGCCAGCGCCGCGCCATAGGCGATCACGGTCGCCAGCGCCGCGCCGGTCAGGCCCAGCATCGGAATCAGGATGATGTTGAGCGCCAGATTGAGCGCGGCCGCGCCGGTCATCACCACGGCCATGGCGCGGGGTTTGCGGCCCAGCACATAGGCTTCATGGAAATAGAAGGTCATGATCCCGTTCATCAGCCCGGACAGGGCGATGAAGGGGATGATGCGCGCGGCCTCGCCCGCAATCTCCGCCCCGATCAGCCAGCGCGCCACGGGTTCGGCCACCAGCGCCAGCCCGATAGCGGCGGGAAAGCCCAGGAGCCCCATCAGCGCCCCGGTGCGCCGGGCGACGGCCTGGGCGGCGGCGCGGCCCTGATGTTCCAGCGCAGCCACCAGCAAGGGGCCGGTGGTGGTGCCCAGCCACAGGAAGATGATCGAGAGAGACCGGTCGGCGACGGCATAGCCCGCCGCATAGGCGCCCACCGCCGCCTCGCCCATGAATCCCGCGATCAGGAAGCGGTCGCCAACCGACAGTAAATGCTCAAAGATCAGCGAGAACGCCACCGGCCCGCCATAGGCGAAATAGGCCATGGCGCGCGGGCCGTCGGCCCGGTCGCGTTTGGCGCGCGACAAAAGCACCGGTGCATCGATCAGCAAAATGACCAGGCCCGCCAGCGCCATGCCCGCAAACGGCCCGGCCGCGCCGAGGCCTGCATGAGCGAACACCACGCCGAGCGCGAAGCCTGCGGTGAGGGTGAAGCTCTCCATCGCGCTGTAGCGGCCCGCCTGACGCGCCGCGCGGCGGGTTTCCAGCGCCAGCGTAACGCCGGAGCGGATGATGGTATGGGCCAGCGCAAAGGCGCAGGCGGTGCGCAGCGCCCCGTCCATGGGGATGAAGGCGATGGCCGCGCCCGCGATCACGGCGGCGGCCAGCGCTAGCGTTCCATAAATGCGCCAGGCGGTGAAGGTGTGGCCGGGCAGGCGTCCGCGCGCGTCGCAGCGGGCGTGATGGCGCGCCACCGCCGCATCCAGCCAGGTGAACACCGCCGTGCCGATCAGCGCCGCTCCGGCCAGCAGCAGCATGTAGCGGCCATATTCTTCAGGGCTCAGCAGGCGCGTGAATACGATCACGGCGCCAAAGCCCACGACAGCCTGGGCGGCGTAAACCGGCAGATAGGCGAGGAGGTGGCGGGTCAGCATGATACGTCCAGGGATGATGTGACCTGAGTCCATGCAAGCGATCTGCCGTCTCGTGCATGTTGGAATGAAGCATGCATGGACAGGCTGAAGACGCCCTTAACCCGAGCCGGATCAGGACAGATCCGGGACCGATCGGATGTGACGCCATGCTGAATGTGACCGCGGTTAAGCCAAACGATCTGACGCCAGCCGAACGCGAGGCGTGGCAAGGATTTGTCGCCGCGGACCCGACTTTGGCGAGTCCTTATTTCTCGCTTGGATTTCTGGATGCCGTGGGCGCCGCCCGGCGCGATACGCGGGTGCTGGTGGCGCGGGAGCGCGGGCGAGTGATTGCGTTTCTGCCCCTGCATGCCGGCCTGATGGGCCACGCCCGCCCGCTGGCCGGGCCGCTGGGCGATCATCACGGGCTGATCGCTGCGCCGGGGATTGATCTTGATCTCGGCGAGATGCTCAAGGCCGGCGGGGTGGGGCTGTTCAGCTTTTACGGCGCGCTCGCCGGGCAGGCGCCATTCCGGCGCCATGCCCAGGCGCGCGATGGCAGCTGGGGGATCGACCTGTCGCGTGGCTATGACGCGTTCGTGGAGGCGCGCGCCTCCGTTGATCCCAAGGTGTTCCGCAATCTGCGCGCCCGCCGGCGCAAGCTGGAAGGCGCTGAAGGCGGGTTTGAATTCCGCATCAACGATGATCGGCCAGAGGTGCTGGCGGCTGCGCTCGCATGGAAGTCGGCGCAGTACAGGCGAACTGGCGTTTTTGATGCGTTTTCAGTGCGATGGACTGTAGACCTCCTGAACAACATCAAGGCCGATGATTGCCGGCTTCAGGTGTCGAGCCTAGAGATTGGCGGCCAGCTTGCGGCCATGCATGTGGGCATGCGCACCGGCCGGGTGCTGCACTACTGGTTCCCGGTCTATGACCCTGAGTTTTCAAGCTTTGGTCCGGGTCTGGCCTTGCTGATGGAGATTTGTCAGGCCATGGCGGCGGACGGGGTGGAGGAAGTCCATCTCGGCCCCGGCGATTACGACTTCAAATCCCAGCTGGCCAGCTGGCAGATCGGTCTGGTGACCGGGTTCGCCGGGCAGGGCGCGCCGCTGGCCGTGCAACGCGCCGCCCGCGCGCTGGAGCAGAGCGCCGAGCGCTTGCCGCTGGGCCCGGTGGCGCGGCTGCCGGGCAAGGCGTTCCGGCGCATCGATCTTCTGGCCGGATTCCACGCCGCATGATCACACGGCGCACGCTTTTGTCGGGGGCGGGCGCGGGGCTGGCGCTCACCGGCGCGGCAGAGTCGGTCCCGGCGGGACTGCGCCTGGGCGCGGGCAAGCGTGACCTGTGGTCCATGTCCGGCGGCCCGCACCTTCGCGGCGCCGTGATCGTGCAGCGCAGGGTGTATCCCTCGCTGGATGGCGGGCAGTTTCTGGGCTCGGGCGTGGTGGGCGCGCCTGTCACCGATCAGGCGCTGGATGATCTGGCGGCGGCGGGCGCCAATCTCATCAGCTGGTCAGGGCCGGGCCCGTTTGCGGAAAGCGCGCCCTACGCGGTGGATTCTGCGATTGTGGATCACATCGCGCTCTGGCTCGACCGCTGCCGGGCGCGCGGGCTCTATACGGTGTTGTGCCTGCGTTCGGGGCCGGGGCGCAGCGCGTTTGCGTTCCACCCGGACGAGACCTGGTATCCGGCCGGGCTCTATGACGTGTCGGTCTGGTCCAATGACGCGGCGCAGGCCGCCTGGGCGCAGATGGTGGTGTGGACGCTGCGCGCGTTCGGCGCCCACCCGGCGCTGGCGGGCGTGGTGGCGATGGACGAACCCAACGGCATCGACGAGGGCCATGGCGGCGTCTGGGAGCCGTTTGCAGCGCGCATCGCCGGCGCTGTGGCGGCGGCGGACGCCGACCGGGTGACGCCGCTCCTGCTCAGTCCTGACCGCTGGGCGCGCACGGCCCATGCGGCGGATCTGCGCGCCGCTGTCGGGCCGGGTCCGATCCTGGCGCTGCATGATTACGAGCCGTGGACCTACACCCATCAGGATCAGGGTGACCGCCGCAATTTCAACGCCCGCTCCGATCTGCTGAACCGGCCCGATCCGGCGCTGGGCCCCTGGGCGATGATGGAGTTTGGTGCGGTACGCTATGCGCCGGGCCTCACCGATTATCTCGAAGACCGGATCATGGCGTTTGAGGCGGCCGGCGCGAACTGGGCGGCGTTCCGCTGGACCCATGGCTGGCGGCCCTATGAGGCGCGTGAGGATTCCATGACCTTGCCGCACAGCCCTGAGGCCATGGCGCTGATGCGCCGGGTCTGGTCGCGCAATGCCCGCCGGCCGTCCTAGGCGAGGGCGTCTCTCAGCAGCTCTAGCGCCGTCTCCACGCTGGCCGTGCGCACGCCGGCGCGGGTGGGCTCGGTGAAGCGCTTTTCCAGCGTAACTGTCGGTTCGCCGGTGCGCGCCAGCGCAAACCAGACAAGTCCCACCGGCTTTTCCGCCGTCCCGCCGCCCGGTCCCGCAATGCCGGTGATCGACACGGCGACACCCGCCTGCGAGCGCGCCAGCGCGCCTTCGACCATCGCCTGCGCCACAGCCTGCGACACCGCGCCGTGGGCGGTGATGAGCTCTGGCGCCACGCCAAGCATCTCGCTCTTGGCGGCGTTAGAATAGGTGACGAAGCCGCGATCCACGACGTCGGACGCGCCCGCAAGCTCGGTCAGCGCCGCCATCACCAGCCCGCCGGTGCAGCTTTCCGCCGCCGTCACTTTGATCCCGGCTTCACGCGCCAGATCAAGGACTTGCTGGGCGAGTTTCAAGTTCATTTCGTCCTCATGGTGACGGCCGCCTGCGCGGCCAGTCCTTCGCCGCGGCCGGTGAAGCCGAGGCCTTCGGTGGTGGTCGCCTTGATGTTCACCCGTTCTGGCCGCAGCCCCATCAGGGCGGCGAGGCGCGCCTTCATGGCGGCCTTGTGCGGGCCGATTTTCGGGCGCTCGCAGATGAGCGTCACGTCGCAATGGACCGGCGTCAGCCCGGCCTCGCCCGCCAGCGCCAGCGCATGGGTGAGGAAGCGGGCCGAGTCCGCGCCCTTCCACTGCATGTCGCTGGGCGGGAAATGATCGCCGATATCGCCAAGCGCGGCTGCGCCAAGGATCGCGTCGGTGAGGGCGTGCAGGCCCGCATCCGCATCGGAATGGCCCACCAGGCGCAGATCACTGGCGATAAACACGCCGCACAGATGCAGGCCATCGCCTGGCGCCAGGCGGTGCACGTCAAAGCCTGTGCCCGTGACCGTCTCCGCGCCGGGTCCCGCCATCAGGCGCTCAGCGCGGTCGAAATCGGCCGGCCAGGTCAGCTTGAAATTCATCTCGTCGCCGGGGATGGCGCGCACGTCCAGCCCCTGGGCGCGGGCGAGGGCGGTTTCGTCGGGGAAGTCCGCGCCGCCCGCCGCCTCGAACGCCGCGCGCAGGGCGTCGGTGCGGAAGGCCTGCGGCGTTTGCAGGCGCATCAGCCCGTCCCGGCCCACCGGGGTGAGGCCATCGTCCGCTTCACGTGCGAGTGCATCGGCCACCGGCAGGGCCGGAACCGCGCCCGGCGCGTCTTCAAGCGCCGCCAGAAGCGCGTCGATGGTCTCAGAGTTCAGGAAGGGCCGGGCTGCGTCGTGGATAAGGACGTGATCGCCTGTGACCGCGGCGAGGCCTGCGCGCACCGCGGCCGAGCGTGTGGCGCCGCCGGACGCAAACCGGGCGCGCGCGGACAGATCGCCCAATGCGGCCATGATCGCTTCGCGCTGGCCCGGGGCATGGACCACGATCAGCTCGTCACAGGCGGGATGATCGGCGAGAATTTGCGCGCTCCACGCCAGAACGGGCCGCCCGGCCAGCGCGCGCAGCTGCTTGGGCTCACCGCCGCCGGCGCGCGTTCCGCTCCCGGCGGCCATGATGCAGGCGGAAAATCGCACCGTCACAACGCTCTCCCTCAAGCTGGCGTTCTCCGTTAAGGCGTCTGGCCGCGCGCGTCCAGACAGGCTATCTGCTCATCTTATGACAGTGCGCGGCGCAGGATTGAACGGTTTCAAGATCGGCCCGGTCCAGGTGGACCGGCCGGTTCTGCTTGCGCCCATGTCGGGCGTGACCGACTGGCCCTTCCGGCGTCAGGCCTGGCGTTTCGGCGCCGGGCTGGTGGTGACCGAGATGGTCGCCTGCGAAACCCTGGCCCAGGGCCGCAAGGACGTGATCCGGCGCATGAAGGCTGATGGCGGCTGCGGCCCCCATGTGATCCAGCTGGCCGGGCGCGAGGCCAAATGGATGGCTGTCGGCGCGAAACTGGCTGAAGCCGCCGGCGCCGACATCATCGACATCAATATGGGCTGCCCGGCGCGGCAGGTGACGAAGGGCCTGTCGGGTTCAGCGCTGATGCGCGATCTGGACCATGCCCAGAGCCTGATCGAGGCGACGATTGGCGCCACGTCAAAGCCTGTTACCGTGAAGATGCGCCTCGGCTGGGACCATGACAGCCTGAACGCCCCCGATCTGGCCGCCCGCGCCCAGCGGGCCGGGGCGGCGATGGTCACAATTCACGGCCGCACGCGCCAGCAATTCTATACCGGTGAGGCCGACTGGTCCGCCGTGCGCGCGATCCGTGAGGCGGTGAGCATTCCCGTCATCGTCAATGGCGATATCGTCACGCCGGACGACGCACGTGAAGCGCTGGCCAAATCCGGCGCGGACGGCGTGATGGTCGGGCGCGCGGCGCAAGGGCGGCCCTGGCTGCCCGGCGCGATTGCCGATGCCCTGATCGATGGGGGCGCCTTGCGCGAGCCGCCGGTGGATGTGGGCGCCGCGTCGCTGTGCGAGGCGCTGAGCGATAGCGTGACTTTGTATGGTGAAGAGCTGGGCGTGCGCATGATGCGCAAGCATCTGGCGAGCTTTGTTGACTGGGCGGTTGGCGATGCGGACGCCGCCCGCGCCTGGCGCGCCTCGGTTTGCAAGCCGCGCACGGCGCATGAGGTGCGCGCCGCCATGGACGCCTTTGTCAAGCAACACCGCAGCCGTGCCGCGGCATGACCAGCGACAGCGCAGACCGTCTGGGCGAGGCGGCCCCGGTCGGGCTGGTTCTGGTTGATGGCGCCGGTCTGGTCGTTCATCTCAATGCCCGGGCTGAAATTCTGTTCGGCCGTTCCCGGCGCCGTCTCGCCGGGCAGCCGCTCGCCTCATGCGGCCCCGCTGGCGCAGCCGCCGCGCCACTGGCCCTGCGCGCCATCGCCGAGGGGCGTGAGGTGTTCGCCCATGACCTGGCGGTCGCCACCCCGGATGGCCCCATGCGTCTGGCCATCGATGCGGCGCCGGACGGAGAGGGCGCCTGCCTGAGCTTGCGCCCCTGGCCGGAAAGTTCGGCCAGTCCGCGTGGCGACACGGCGGCCAGCGCGGCGGCCGGATTCGGGCGCATGCTGGCCCACGAGCTGAAAAACCCGCTGGCCGGCGTACGCGGGGCGGCCCAGCTGATCGCGGCGGGAGCGGACGAAGAGACCCGCGAACTGGCCCGGCTGATCATGACTGAAACCGACCGCGCGCGCCGCATCGCAGAGCGCTGGTGTCATATCGGCGATATTGCGCCGCAGGCCTTCACGCCGGTGAATTTGCATGTCCTGGTGCGTGAAGCCGTGCGTTCGGCGATGGCGAGTTCGGGTCCGCAAGTGAACTGGCAGGAGCGGTTCGACCCCTCCATTCCCGACGCGCTGGCCGACCGGGATCTGGTGCTGCAGGCCGTGCTCAATCTTCTGGTCAACGCCGCTGAAGCGGTCGGCGATAGCGGCGGCGATGTCATCGTCTCCACCCGCTACCGCCAGCCCCGGCCCGGCGCGCCCGCGCCCGATGCGCGCCTTGAAATCTCGGTCCATGATGACGGTCCCGGCGTACCGGACAGTTTGCGCGACGCGGTGTTCAATCCCTTCGTGACCGGCAAGCCGGCGGGCGAGGGGCTGGGACTTGCCCTGGTGGCGCGCATCGCGGACATTCATGGCGGCGGGGTGGAGTTTGACAGCCGTCCGGGGCGGACGGTGTTCCATCTCTATCTGCGGGACGCCGGGAGCGAGGCGCCATGACCCGACGCGTGCTGGTGCTGGAGGACGACGACTCGCTGCGCTTTGTGATCTCAAAGGCTCTGTCGCGCGCCGGGTTCGAGGTGCGCGCGACCGCCTCGCCCGACACGGCCATTGACCGCATGGCCCGGCGCGAAGCTGATGCTCTGGTCGCCGACGTGCTGCTGGGGCGGGAGAATTTTCTCGACCGCCTGGACGAGCTGGCGCGCCTGCGCCCCGATGCGCCCGTCGTGGTGATGAGCGCGCAGACCACCGCCTCCACAGCCCTGGGCGCCACCCGGCACGGGGCGTACCAGTATCTGCCAAAACCGTTCAATCTTGATGAGTTAGTCGAGATTCTTGACAGGGCGCTTAAGCCATCCGGGCCGCGCGCGTCTGCGCGCGACGAGGATATGGCGGGGCTGGTGGGCCGCGCGCCGGCCATGCAGGACGCGTTTCAGGCGCTGGCCCGTCTCGCGCGCACATCCGTGCCTGTTCTGATCACCGGACCGGAGGGCGCCGGCCGCGCGGCGGCGGCCCGTTGGGTGCATCGCCAGTCCGGGCCATCGGCGCCGCTGGTCGAGGCCGGGCCGGACCGGGCGCGGCGCGACGGACCTCAACTGCTTGAGGAAGCCTCAGGCGGGGTTCTTCTGTTGCGCCGGGCCGAGCGCTGGCCGCGCGAGGTTCAGGACTGGGTGCTTGAGGCGCTGGAATCACCCTCCGCCTCCACGCCACGCCTGATCGCCACCGCCGCGCCGGACGTGCGCGATCATCTGCCGCTGGCGCTGATCGAACGTCTGGCGGTGGGATACGTGAATCTGCCCTCTGTACGGGCGCGCGGCGACGACCGGGCGCGGCTGTTCGCCTGGTTTCTGGAACAGGGCGGGCAGGGCGGCTGGACGCTCAGCCCGGCCGGGGCCGCCTTCGTGAATGCGCAAGCCTGGGAGGGCGAGGTGCTGCAGATCGAACGCACGGCAGCGCGCCTGCGCGCCCAGGGCGTGCCCGGCGAGGTGGGACCGGACGAGATCGCACGCGCCATGGCCGGTCCAACGCCGCCGGACGCGCGCGAGGCGCTTGAAGACGCCGCCGTGCGGCGCCTGGCGCAAGCCTGGGCCGCCGGGTCGGATGAAGCGCTGCGCGACGTGCTGGAGACGGCCGAGCGGGCGGCGCTGACCGCAGCACTGGAGGCGGCCGGCGGGGTGCGTCAGGACGCCGCCCAGCGCCTGGGGATGAACCGCAATACACTGGCCCGGCGCATGGCGGCGCTTGGCTTGGATACTGACACTGCGTCCTGAACGTCACAGGTGTTGAATGTCGGTCACAGCTCGGTCATGATCGGCGCTGACTGGATGTGGGAGTTCCCATTTGACCACAGCGCTGTCCGCGCCCGCTGCGATCCGGCGGATATCCATCTTCGCCGTCGCGTTCGTCATTGCGGCGAGCGGCGTGATCGCGCTGGCGCTGATGTCGGTGAGCTCCGACACAGTCTGGGAGCCGACCGGGCTTTTGTTCCGTTCATTGCTGGCGGTGACGATTCTGGTGGTCGGCGGGCTGGCCATCGCCGTGGCCCTGCGTCTCGGACGCCAGCTGCGCGGGCGGAAATTCGCAGAACCTGTCCCGCGCCTGCAGATGCGTTTCATCACCATGTTCGCTGTCGCGGCCATCGCACCAGCCGTGCTGATGGCGGGATTTCACGCTCTGGTGCTCAATCGCGGCATCGAGTTCTGGTTCGGCGAACGGGTGACGACCCTGGTCGAGGCGTCTGCCGAACTGGGCCGGGAATGGCCGAATGTGGCGCTGAGCTTTGTGCAGCTGCAAATGGGATCGCTCGCCGAGGATCTGTCCGATCCGGCGGCGGTGCAGGGCCTGCAGGAAAGCCGCATTCTGTACCGCAACTACCTGACCCAGCAGGCCATGCTGCGTAATTTTCCGGCGGTTTATGTGATTGACAGCCAGGCCACGGTGCTGGCGCGCAGCGACGAGGCGCCGGACACGCCGCCTTTCGCCGCCCCCACCCGGTTCATGTTCGATGTGGCCAATGACGGCGATATCGGCGCCTCTGACCCGGTGACGCGTGACGATGCGCCCGATTATCTCCGGATGATCATCGCCATGCCGGCGTATGGCGACGCCTATCTCTATGTCGTCTGGTTCGAGGATTTCTCGCTCCTGTCTGCGCCACAGGCGGCCGTCGCCTCATTCCGCGAAGCCGTCCAGCGCGAGCAGCAAATGCGCGGCAGCTTCTTTATCGTCTACGCGCTGGCGGCGATCCTGATTTTCATCGGCGCGGTCTGGCTGGCGCTCAGCGCCTCCCAGCGCGTGACCGCGCCGGTGAGCCGGCTGGTGTCAGCGGCCGAGCGCGTGCGTCGGGGGGATCTGGACGTGCGCGTTCATGTGGCGCGCGAGGATGACGAGATTGCGGCGCTGGGGCGCGCCTTCAACCGTATGACCCGCCAGCTGTCCAGCCAGCGCAAGGCGCTGGTCAAGACCAATACCGAGAACGAGCGCCGCCGGGCCTTTATCGAAGCGGTGCTCACCGGCGTCAGCGCCGGGGTGATCGGTCTGGACGCGGAGGGGCGCATCACGCTGATCAATCGCGCCGGGGCCCAGATGCTGGGCCATGAGCCGGAGGATCTGGTGGGCCAGCCGCTGCATCAGGGCGCATCGGTGTTTCTGGATGTGGTCGACGAGGGTGCCCGGCGCCCCTATGAGATCGCCGAGCGCCAGATCGATATCCCCAACGCCGATGGCGCGGTTATGAATCTGAATGTGCGCGCCGGTCCGGACGAGGAGGGCGGGGTGGTGCTCACCTTTGATGATGTCACCCGCCTGGTCGGCGCCCAGCGCAATGCGGCCTGGCGTGACGTGGCGCGGCGCATCGCCCACGAGATCAAGAACCCGCTCACCCCCATCCAGTTGTCGGCGGAGCGCCTGCGCCGCAAGTACCGGCGCGTTGTCAGCGAGGACGAGCTGGACACGTTTGACCGGTGCATCGACACCATTGTGCGCCAGGTCAGCGATATCGGCCGCATGGTCGACGAGTTCTCGTCCTTCGCCCGCATGCCGGCGCCCAAGATGGAGGCGGCGGACCTCAGCGAGATTGCGCGCTCGGCGGTGTTCGCCCAGCGCGTGGCCTCGCCTTCAATCCGCCTGACCCTGGAGGGGCCGGAGCCGGGACCGCTGGTGGAATGCGACACGCGTCTGGCCGGGCAGGCGCTGGCCAATATTCTGAAGAACGCCGCCGAAAGCGTCTCCTCGCGCATGGAGCGTGACAGCGCCAAGGCGCCCGGACGCATTGCGGTGCGGGTGTTTGAACTTGAGGGCTTCGGCGTGATCGAGGCGCGCGATGATGGCCTCGGCTGGCCGGTGGCGGACAAGGCGCGCCTGACCGAACCCTATATGACCACACGCGAAAAGGGCACGGGCCTTGGACTCGCCATCGTGCGCCGCGTGATGGAGGATCATGGCGGCCGGCTGGATCTGGACGATCCGGCGCCGGGTGAAACGGGCGCCGTGGTGCGTTTGGCCTTTCCCTTGCTTGAAACGCGTGCCCGGCTCGACAGCCCGGCGGCGCGTGCGGAGGCGTAATACTGATGTCGCGGGATATTCTGATCGTTGACGACGAAGCCGATATCCGGGAGCTCATTGGCGGGCTGCTCGAGGATGAAGGCTATGAGGCGCGCTATGCCGGAGATGCCGACAGCGCCCTGGCGGCGGTCCGCCAGCGCCGCCCGTCTCTGGCGATCCTTGATGTCTGGCTGCAGGGCTCGCGCCTCGACGGCATCGAACTGCTCGACGAAATCAAGCGCACCGATCCGCTGCTGCCGGTCGTGGTGATCTCCGGTCACGGCACCATCGAGACCGCCGTGGCGGCCATCCGCAAGGGCGCCTATGATTTCATCGAGAAGCCGTTCAAATCCGACAAGCTGCTGATCACGGTGGAGCGCGCGCTGGAAGCCAGCCAGCTGCGCCGCGAGAATGCCGAACTGCGCGCGCGATCTGAAATGCAGACCGAACTGGTCGGCCGTTCGGCGGCGATCCTCACCCTGCGCCAGACCATCGACCGGGTGGCGCCCACCAATTCACGGGTGATGATTTCCGGCCTGCCCGGCACGGGCAAGGAACTGATTGCGCGCATGATCCACGCCGCCTCAAGCCGCGCGAAGGGTGATTTTGTGCCGGTCAGCGCCGCGCTGATGGACCCGGACCGTGTCGAGCTGGAGCTGTTCGGCGCCGAGCGGGACGGTGCGGTGGAGCGCACCGGCCACCTGGAAGCGGCTCATGGCGGGACGCTCTTCCTGGATGAAGTCGGGGATATGCCGCTGGCGACCCAGGGCAAGCTCTTGCGCATGCTGGTCGAGCAGAAATTCCGCCGGGTGGGCGGCGCGGCGGATGTGGAAGTGAATGTGCGCGTGCTGTCATCCACCGCGCGCGATCTGCGCGCCCTGATCAGTCAGGGCCGGTTCCGCGAGGATTTGTACCATCGCCTGGCCGTCGTCCCGATCGAGATCCCGACCCTGGCCGAGCGGCGCGACGACATCCCCTTTCTGGTGGAGCATTTCATCGAGCGGCTCGTCGCGATCACCGGCCTGCCGCGGCGGCGCATTGGCGAGGACGCCATGGCCGCGCTGCAGGCTCATGACTGGCCGGGCAATGTGCGCCAGTTGCGCAATAACGTGGAGCGGCTGCTGATCCTGGCCTCGGGCAATCCGGATGAACCGGTGACGCTGGATCATCTGCCCGGCGAGGTCGCCGGACGCGCCACCAGCGCGGCCTCGGGCCTCGACGCCGAACGCATGATCGCCCTGCCGCTGCGCGATGCGCGCGAGAGCTTCGAACGTGAATATCTGCGCGCCCAGATCAGCCGGTTTGGCGGCAATATCTCGCGCACAGCCTCCTTCATCGGGATGGAGCGTTCGGCTCTGCACCGCAAGCTCAAGACGCTGGGCGTCGCCGGCCCCGGACGCGGCGAGGGCGACGATTCCGATGCGGACACCGCGTGATGAAAGCGATCAGCTCATGAAGGCGATCAGATCATGAAAGCGGTCGTATGTGGCGCCGGACGGGTGGGCCACGGCATCGCCCGTGAACTGGCCAGTGAGGGCAATGCCGTCACGGTCGTGGACTGGTCGCGCGAGCTGATCGACAAGGTCACCACCGATCTCGACGTGCGCGGCGTGGTGGGTCACGGCGCTCACCCGGACGTGCTGGAGCGCGCCGGCATCGCCAATGCCGACCTTCTGGTGGCGGTCACCTATTCGGACGAGACCAATATGGTGGCCTGTCAGGTCGCCAAGACCCTGTTCGACACGCCCACGCGCATCGCGCGGGTGCGCGCCCAGAGCTATCTCGACCGGCGCTGGGGCGATCTGTTTTCTACCGGCGGTCTGCCCATTGATGTCACCATCTCGCCCGAGCTGGAGGTGAGCCGGTCCATTCTCCAGCGACTGGAAACGCCCGGCGCCTTCGCCACGGCGCCGTTCGCCAATTCGCGGGTGCAGATTCTGGGTCTGCGGGTGGACGAGCAATCGCCCGCGGCGGGCAGCTCGCGCGATCAACTGCTTGAACTGTTTCCCGATCTGGGTTTCGACCTGGTGGGCATTCAGCGCGACAAGACGCTTTTTATTCCAGGCCCCACTGACCAGCTCATGCCCGGCGACGACGCCTATGTCAGCGTCACGGCGGCGCATGTGAAGCGCGCGCTGGATGTGTTTGGCCGCTCGGCGCAGCGCGCCCGGCGCGTGGTGATCGTGGGCGCGGGCAATATCGGGCTCTATGTGGCGCGTGCTCTGGAACGTGTCAGCGGGGTGCGGGTGCGCATTATCGAGCGCGACAAGGCCCAGGCCGAGCGCGCCGCCGATGTCTTGCGCAAGACTGTCGTGCTTCACGGCGATGGCATGGACCGCGATATCCTGCGTGAGGCCGGCGTTGAGGACGCGGAACTCGCGCTGTGCCTGACCAATGATGACAAGGTCAATCTGCTCAGCGCCGTCATGGCCAAGGGCGAGGGCGCTGAGCGCTCGGTTTGCCTGGTCAATGAAGAGGCGTTCAAGTCGGTGCGCAGCGCGCTGGGCGTCAATGTCATGATCGATCCGCGCGAGGTGACAGTCTCCACTATCCTTCAGCACATCCGCCGCGGCCGCATCACCGGCCTGCAATCGCTCGCGGGCGGGGCTGCCGAAGCGCTCGAAGGCGTGGCGCTGGCGACCTCGCCGCTGGTGGGCAAGGCGCTCAATAGCCTGGAGCTTCCCGAAGATGTGGCCGTGTGCGCCCTGGTTCGCCGCGAC
The DNA here is from genome assembly GCA_022565365.1 of Oceanicaulis sp. GTDB lineage: Bacteria > Pseudomonadota > Alphaproteobacteria > Caulobacterales > Maricaulaceae > Oceanicaulis. Next base: position 2,731 of record JAIUMW010000038.1, on the reverse strand, counting down.
AAGGTTCATTTTGCCCGGGAACCTGTGCAAATTGAGGAAAATGACCGCGTGGTGTTCTTCGCCCTGAAGGTCGCCGTGCCCAAGGTCGAGCAGCTGTTCCGGGTCAGCCTCCAGTACTTCTAGCCCGGTTGGGGGACGCGTTATGGCCCAGTCACCGCGCCTTGTCAGAGCGCTCGGCTGGTGCGCGCTGTTTCTCGGCGCGGCCGCTGCGCCGTTTATCCTGTTCGCCTGGCTGGAAGGCGCGCCGCGTGAGGCGGAGGGTTTTCTGGCCACCGCGCTGGGCGGCCTGTTTGCTGGCGGGGTGACCCTGGCGGGCACGTCCGGCGCCGCCCGTCCGGCCACCGCATCCGCCTCCCTGCGCCTGGCGCTTTTGCTGTGGCTGGTGGCGCCGCTTTTGGCCGCGCCGCCGCTCATGGCGGCCTCAGGCGGCGCCATGACGGGGGTGTTCGAGGCGTATTCATCCCTCACCACCACCGGCGCTGTCCTGTTGGCGCCCGAGGACGTGTCGCGCGCCAGCGTGTTGTGGCGGTGCCTGCTGGCCTGGTTTGGAGGGCTGGGCAGTCTGATCCTGGCGGTGACGGTGTTCGCTGCGCTTGAGAGCCCGGCGTCGGGACTGCGGCGCACCACGCTTCTGACCATTGAGCGCGCCGATCTGTTCACCAATTTCGGCCCCGCCCTGATGCGCCTGGGCGCGGCCTATCTCGTGGTCACCATCGCCGGGTTTGTGCTGCTCGCCATCTCCGGCGCAGAGGCGTTCGACGCCCTGTGCCTGGCGCTGTCGGGCATGTCCACGGCCGGGCTCGCGCCCCAGAGCGGCCCGCTGGGCGGCTGGCTGGCGCCGGGCGCGATCTTTGTTCTGGCCTTGCTATGCGTGTTGGGCGCCTGGAATTTTGCGGCCTTCTACGAGATGCTTGTACGCCACCGCGCCCGCACCGCATCGGGTGAGCTGCGCGCCATGGCGCTGATCACCGTGGCGATCGCGGCCGTCGCCGGCGTGGCGGCCGGCGCGGGCGCCATCCTGCCCGCTGGCCTCGACACGATCTTCGCCAGCACCACCAGCGGATTTCAGGCCGTGCAGCATTTCGTTCTGCCCGTTCCGGTGCTGATATTCCTGGCTCTCATCGGGGGCTCGGCCGTGTCCACGGCGGGCGGACTGAAGATGACCCGCGTTCTGCTCCTGATGCGCCGCGCCTGGGGCGAGGTGGCCCGGCTGGCCCACCCTTCGGCCGCGGTGCGCAGCCGCTATGGCGGGCGCACCCTGACCGACAGCGCGTTCGCCAGCGTCGCCGTCTATGCCCTGGCTTACCCGATTGCGCTGGGGGCTGGGGCCGTCCTGATCGCCGCCACAGGGATCGGGTTTGAGGATGCCTGGCGCGCGGCCGGGGCATCAATCGCCAACGCCGGCCCGCTCGCGGGAGCCGCCTATGACGATATGCAACCCGCCGGTCTGGTGATCGCCATCGCGCTGATGGTGCTGGGACGGCTGGAAATACTGGCGGCGTTCGCGGCCCTCGGGGTGGTTTTCGCGGGCGATTGACCCTGCGCGATGCAGGTGAACATGGTTGCAGTGCAGCGAAACCGTGGTTACCTGCTGCATCGTGGGTCGGCCGTCGGCCGGACAAGCTGGGCTTAGCAGGGCTGATGTCTAACGAAAAGAAACAGAACCTTCAGGATGTCTTCCTGAATACAGTACGCAAGAACAAGACCGCTTTGACCATCTTCCTGGTCAATGGCGTCAAGTTGCAGGGCGTTGTGACCTGGTTTGATAACTTCTGCGTCCTCTTGCGCCGCGAAGGACAAATTCAGCTCGTGTACAAGCACGCCATCTCGACCATCATGCCGAGCACGCCCGTCCAGCTGTTCGACAAGGATGAGGCGGACGAAGAGAACGCTGATTGATCGAACGTCAGGCCCAGGCCGATCACGCACTGGTCTTGCTGCCGCTGGCCGCGCAGATGGACTCCGCGCGCGCTGAAGCGCGTCTGGAAGAAGCCTGCGGCCTCGCTGAAGCGCTCGATCTGGTCGCTCTCGAGGCGCGCATTGAACCGGTCAGAAAGCTCTATGCCGGGGCCTATTTCGGGTCCGGCAAGCTGGACGCCCTGGCCGAGCGCGTGAGCGAGCTGGGTGTGGGCGTGGTCATCATCGACACGGCGCTGAGCCCCGTGCAGCAGCGCAATCTGGAAAAGCGCCTGAACGCCAAGGTGGTCGACCGGACCGGGCTGATTCTGGAAATTTTCGGCCGGCGCGCCCAGACCCGCGAAGGCCGGTTGCAGGTGGAGCTGGCGCGCCTGTCCTATGAGCGCTCGCGGCTGGTGCGCACCTGGACCCACCTGGAGCGCCAGCGCGGCGGACGCGGCTTCCTGGCCGGGCCGGGCGAAAGCCAGATCGAGACCGACCGCCGGCTGATCTCCGACAAGATGGCCAAGCTGCGCCGCGAGCTCGATGAGGTGGTGCGCACCCGCACCCTCCACCGCAAGCGCCGTCAGGCCGCGCCGTGGCCGACGGTCGCGCTGGTCGGATACACCAATGCGGGCAAGTCCACCCTGTTCAACCTGTTGTCCCGCGCGCAGGTGCTGGCCAAGGACATGCCCTTCGCCACGCTGGACCCCACCGTGCGCGCCATCCGCACTGGGTCCGGGCGCAAGCTCCTGATCTCCGACACGGTGGGCTTCATCACCGATCTGCCGACTGAACTCATCGCCGCCTTCCGCGCCACGCTGGACGAGGTGAG
>JAIUMW010000037.1 GCA_022565365.1 Oceanicaulis sp. | reverse complement strand
GCTTCCACCGCCCAGCCCTTGATGCGCATGTCACCTTGCGTGAATCCCAGCTCTTCGCCGGCGGCGACGCGGATCATCTGCTCGACCAGGTCGATATCGTGGGTGAGCTCGGTGACCGGATGCTCCACCTGGAGCCGCGTGTTCATTTCCAGGAAGTAGAAGCTCTTGTCGGGCGCGACGATGAATTCGACCGTACCGGCGCTGTCATAATTGACCGCCTTGGACAGGGCGACGGCCTGCTCGCCCATCTTGCGCCGGGTCGCCGCATCCAGAAACGGCGAGGGCGCTTCTTCCAGGACTTTCTGATTGCGCCGCTGGATGGAGCATTCGCGTTCGTTGAGATGGATGACGTTGCCGTGCTTGTCGCCCAGCACCTGGATCTCGATATGGCGCGGGCGCTCAATAAATTTCTCAATCAGGATGCGGTCATCGCCGAAGGAGGATTTGGCCTCGTTGCGCGCCGCCTGAAAGCCCTCGCGCACCTCGCCTTCGGAGCGAGCGATACGCATGCCCTTGCCGCCGCCGCCCGCCGAGGCCTTGATCATCACCGGATAGCCGATGTCATTGGCCACTTCGACGGCCTGCTGGTCATCCATGATCTCGCCCTTGAAGCCGGGCACGGTGCTGACGCCGGCCTTCGCCGCGAGCTTCTTTGATTCCAGCTTGTCGCCCATGGCCGCAATGGCGTCCGGGTTCGGCCCGATCCATGCAATGCCCTTTTCGGCCAGCGCGCGCGGAAACGCGGCATTCTCCGACAGGAAGCCGAAGCCGGGATGGACCGCGTCAGCGCCGGTCTCCACGCAGGCGGCGATGATCTTGTCCATGTCCAGATAGGACTGGCCCGGCGCGGGCGGGCCGATGAACACGGCCTCGTCGGCCATCTGCACCGCCAGCGTATCAGCGTCGGCTTCGGAATAGACCGCCACGGTGGGCACGCCCAGCCGCTTGCAGGTCTTGATGATCCGGACAGCAATCTCGCCGCGGTTGGCGATCAGGATTTTCTTGAACATGAATTGCGCCAGCCACGCTTGAGGGAAATGAGGAACGGGGGCCGGTTTAGCGCGCCTGCGCACAAGGCGGCAAGCTGGGGCGCGCCGGACCGGCAGCTTGACGCGCGCACGCCCCATGGCCGAGCATCCCTCCAGACAAGCCGGAAAACGGCTGCGGGAGGAACGCCATGAGCAAAATCACCGTCACCCCCTCGGGGGCTGCGCTGGGCGCGCGGGTCACCGGCGTGGATCTCAGCCAGACTCTGGATGCAGAAACCATCGCCGCGATTCGCGCCGCCTGGCTGGAGCATCTGGTGCTCGCCTTTCCAGATCAGCCCATGGGCCATGATGATCTCGAACGCTTCACCCGCTATTTCGGGCCGTTTGGAGATGATCCCTTCATCGCCCCCCTGCCCGACCGGCCGCGCATCATCGAAGTGAAACGCGAGGCGCATGAGACCGCGTCGGTGTTCGCCGCCGCCTGGCATTCCGACTGGAGCTTCCAAGACACCCCGCCCGCGGCCACCATCCTGCATTCCAAGATCATTCCGCCGGTGGGCGGCGACACGCTGTTTTGCAATGGCTATGCGGCCTATGACGCGCTGTCCGACGCCACGAAGGCCCGGATTGAGGGCCTGCAGGCGGTGCACTCGGCCGCCCTGGCCTACGCCCCTGACGGCGTCTATGGCGCCACGGACGGGCCGGACCGGTCCATGACCATCCGCCCGGACGAGCGCGCCCGCGCCGCGCGCCTGCATCCGGTGGTGAAAACCCACCCCGAAACCGGGCGCAAGACGCTGTTCGTCAATCCCGGCTATGTGCGCACGATTGAGGGGCTCAGCGATGAAGAGGCCTTCTTCCTGCTCATCGAACTCTATCAGGCCGCCCATGACGAGCGCGTCGTCTACCGCCATGTGTGGGAGCCCGACATGCTGCTCATGTGGGATAATCGCTGCACCCAACACATGGCCACCGGCGGCTATGACGGCCACGCCCGGCTCATGCACCGCACCACGGTGGCAGGTCCCTAGTCCCAGACGCGCTCGAACTCATAGGCGCCGGCGCCGGGCACCTTGAAGGCGTAGCCGGCATCGCCCAGCCAGCCCGATTCTGAGTATTCGATGCGGCCAAAGCTGATGACGATGCGTGCATTAATGCCCATCTCGCGGCCCGACTGCGCCGTGATCCTGCACGCCTCTTGCGTGACTTCCAGCACGGTCACCCGGTTCTCGCGCGAGACCGGGGCGAGCTGGCAGCCTTCGGGCTAGGTGATGAGATCATCGGGCGTGAGGTCGGCGAAATCGGACCAGCCGGTGCGGCCCTCGAAGACTTCGGGATTACGGAAGGCATGGAAGTCCATGCCTGTAAGCGGGCTGTCCTGATCGCGGATTTCGGAGTGAAACACCCACAGGCGCTGGCGGCTCACCGGCCCGTCGGGCCCGCCCGAGCGCCATTCCAGATACACCGCGTCGCCGGGGATATGGGGCGTGTCCACTGGCACAAAGCGCGCGTACTGCACATCGAGCCAGTCATAGGGATGGCCCGGCGCGGGCGGGCGCTTGAGCGCCTCATCGGCCGCTTCGTACTGGGCGGCGTTGGACCAGGCCCCGGCGAGGAGGCTCGCCAGAATTTCCCCCTCGGTCTCGATCTCCCCGGCCGATCCAGCGGCCAGAGCGAGCGCCAGCACCGTGATCATCGCAGCCTCTCCATCGATTGCGCGTCAGCCCAGCCTGCCCGATCGGGCGTGCAGGGGCAAATGGAGGATGATCAGGGCGCATTTGGATGGCCCCGCAATAGAAAATCCCCTATGGGTTGTACGCAAAGGAAAGCTTCGCTCAATTAGATGCAGGGAGCCGGGAATGGCGCGGCGGCCAGCAAAGAGGAAAACGCCGGGACACGGCGCGAAAACCCCGAAACTCCTGTCGGCCATGGCGGCGAACCCACGGAATGACTGGCGCATTGAGCAGCTTGTGAGCGTCGCAGAAAAGATCGGCTTGGCGGTCCACCCGCCCAAAGGCGGCAGCCACTATGTGTTCTCCAGCGACCAGGTCAGGGAAACTCATCTCACCGTGCCTTATAAACGACCGATAAAACCTGTATATGTAAGGCTGTTCGCAGAGTTTTGCCGGGCGCATCTGGACCGTCGGGAGGCCTCCAATGGCTGATACCCTTTATGAAATCCGGGTTACGCCGCTCGCTCAAGAGGATGGGGGAGGGTATATGGCCACGGTCCCCGATCTCGACGGGTGCGTTTCTGACGGAGAGACTCCGCAGGAAGCGGTGGCGAACGCCATGGACGCCATATCCCAATGGCTTCAGGCGCGCCGGGAGATGGGCCGGGACATTCCGGCGCCCGGCTCAGCCGCCCGCCAACAAACCTCTCCTCGAAAGCCTGAAAAGCTGGCTGGCGGCTGACGGGTTCTGGCACTCGAACGCACAGGCGCAATTTCGCCCCCACCTACGCCCCCGCTTCATCCAGAATCGCGATGGCGGCGCGTTCGCCTGATTCCATGGCTGCTTCCATGCCGGTGGGGAGATCGCCGGTGTGCTCGCCGGCGAAATGCAGCCGGCCCGCGGGCGCCAAGCGCGCATCGGCCCAGCGGTGCGCCTCGCCCGGGCGCCAGTGCATATAGGCGCCGCCCGCCAACGGGTTGGACGCTGTCCAGCGCTGCACGTGGGCGAGATTGACCTGGCCTTCGCTCGCCGGGCGGATGGCCGCGAGGGTGTCGCGCGCCAGCGCTTCCAGGCCCGCGTCATCCAGTTCATCGGCGGCCAGCGCCCCGCGCCCGTCAATCCAGGCCAGGAGCATGCCGGTGGGCGCGCCGTCCGGCCAGCGCTGGGCGAAAATCCGGTTGATTGGCGAGTCGGTCCACATCTCAGGCGCCAGCCCGTCATCGTCCCACCAGGCATGCCGGGCTTCGAGATGCAGCTGCACGATGGGGGTGTAGGCCATCTCTTCGACCGCTTCGCGGGTGACCGGGTCCAGCGGCGCGTCCAGATCGAGGTTGCGCAGCGCGGCGAAGGGGATGGTGCAGACGGCGAAATCGGCGCGCAGCTCCCCGCCCCCGGCGAGGCGTACCTGCGCGCCGGACCCGTCGGCGCTAATGGCGCGCACTCTCTGGTTCAGGCGCACCTCTTGGGCGAGGCGCGCGGCCATGGTCTCAGGCACGCGCTGCGCCCCGCCGACCACTTGCTGGGAGCCGCCCAGCGGACGCTCCTGCTCGTAGATCGCCAGAGAGCGCCAGACATTGAGCATGGAATAGCTCGCCAGATCGCGCCCGTTCAGGGTGGAATCCATCAGCCGCAGCGCCTCGTCATTGGCGCCCTGGCGGATCAGCCACTCGGCCGCCGCGATGTCATGGGCGGCCGAACCCGGATCACGCCAAGCATAGATGTCCTCCAGCGGATTTGCACGCGCCGCGAGTCCCATGAACAGGCGGCCCGGCGGGATGGCCCGCCAGGCCTCCGGCAGGCCGTTCTGCTCCGCCCCCGCCCAGTCGCCCGCTTGAATGAGGGCGCCATTGACGCTGAGCACCTCTCCGAAGCGGCTCGGCGGGAAGCCGGCGAACTCCAGCCCCGCCTCCCCGGCGCGGGCGCGGAAACGGGCATAGGTGGCGCCCACCTGCTGACCGCCCGCTTCGGGCGCACCGGGCAGATGATCGAGCGTCATCAGCCGTCCGCCGATACGGCCAGAGGCTTCCAGCACGATCACGCTGAGCCCCGCCTCTTCCAGCATCAGCGCTGCGTGCAGGCCCGACAGCCCGGCGCCGATGACGATGACATCGGCGTCCTTGCGCCCCCGGTCGCCGCGGGGCCCGCAGCCGCCCAGCGCAAACGCGCCTGCACTCAAAAGTCCCGATAAGGCGCTGCGCCGCGTCAGTTTCATCGCTATGCTCCCCGCTCCGCTGTCCCGACGGCGGCGCGCAGTCAGCGCCTTGCCATCGGGGTCGAATTTAAATGTTATACCATTTGAAGCCGGAGCGATGCGCAAGTCAAAAGCGCGCCCGGCCGCCAGGAGGGGAGCGGGATGCGCCGCAGACAATTCATGGCTCTGGCCGGAGCGGCGGGTGCTGCGCCGTGGATCGCCGCCTGCGGCGACCGGCGCGAGCCGGGACGGCTCTATGGCCGCGCCGTGGCGCAGGCGCCGCCGCGCACGCCCTGGGACGCGCAATGGACCAATTTCGAAACCAATATCGCTGCCAATCCGACGCTGAATTTCGAGTATTTCACCAAGGCGGAGCTGGGCGACGAGGAGCGCATGCTCCATGATCTGCGCCGCGGCCGCGCCCATGTGGGCGGGATGAGCCTGCAGGGCCTGTCCTCCTCCATCCCCGAACTGACCCTCGCCATGGCGCCCTATCTGTTCGACAGCCAGGCGGAGGTGGATTTTGTCTATGACGAATATCTGTTCGACATCACCGACGAGCTGGCGCGGGCGCAGAATCTGCGGCTCTTACAGTGGGTGGAGGTGGGCTGGACCCATGTCTTCGCCAACCGGCCCCTGACCCATCCCGACATGGCGGCGGGCCTGCGCATGCGCACCAGCCCCAACGCCGCGGCGCGCTTCTTCTGTGAGGCGGCGGGCATGGACGCGATCCCGCTGGGCATTGCCGATGTGATCCCGGCGCTGCAGACGGGCCTGGTCCAGGGCGGACTGTCCAGCGCGGTGTTCCACTTCTTCTCCACGCTGGATCTCGCCGAGCATTTCACCCTGACGCGCCATTCCTACGACACCGGCGCGATCATCCTGAACAAGCCCTGGTATGAGAACGCCAGCGACAGTCAGCGCGCCACCATCGACACCGCCTGGGGCAGCCCCGCCTCGGCGCGGGCAGGCGTGCGGGTGCTGGATGATCTGGTGGTGGGCTGGATGCGCGACGGCGCCCAGCGCGGCCCCGACGGTCAGGTGGTGCGCGAGATCCGCACCACGAACGGCGCGCCGATCAACATCCACGAGCTTAGCGACAGCGACCGCGCCGCCTGGCGGGCCGTGACCGGCAATGTGCTGGACCGCCTCATCAATTCCTTTGGCGGGCGGGCGCGCGACTTTGCTGATCAGATTATGGCCGGCAAGGCCGCCTTTGCGCAGCACGCCGCTGAAGGGCCGCACCCGGAGGAGCCGGCATGAGAGCGTTCCTGAATGCCATCGCCAGCGCGGAGCGCTGGCTGACCATCGCCGCCTTTGCGCTGATGGCGCTGGCGCTGCTGGCCGATGTGGTCTCACGCCGGGTCTTCCTCACCGGCCTCATCGGCGCCACCGAGATCGCGGTGATCGGCATGGTGGCTGTGGCGATGTTCGGCATTGGCGTGGCCACCGATGCGGGCGCCCATCTGCGGCCGCGCCTGTTTGATTTCCTCATCCCCGCATCCTTCGAGCCGGTCCTGGACCGCCTCGTCAGCGCCGTGACGGCGGCCTTCTTTGTGATATTCGCCGGCCTCGCCGTATGGATGGTCATTGAAAGCATGATCCTCAGCGACCGCACCGAAATCCTGCGCCTGCCGATCTGGACGCTGCAGGTGATGATCGCCGCCGCCTTCATCACCAATTTCATTCGCTTCGCCGCCTATGCCCTCGATCCGGGCCTGAAGCCGAACGAGTTTATCGAAGACATCAAGGACGCGGCCGCCGATGCGGTGGATCTGCCGGACGGGGACACGCGCTGATGGAAATGTGGCTTCTGGTCGGACTGATCGTCCTTTTGATGGTGCTGCGCCAGCCGGTGCTGGTGCTGCTGGGGTGCGCGACGCTGTTCGTCTACTCGGTGTTCAATGACGGGCGGCCTGAATACGCCGTCTATGACATCTGGTTTGCGGTCAATCAGGAAGTCCTGCTGGCCATCCCGCTGTTTGTGCTCGCCGGCGCGGTGATGTCCAAGGGCAGTATCGCGGAACGGATCATTGATCTGATGCGCGAGGTGACCCGGCCCGTGCCCGGCGGTCTGGCGCTGGCGGCAGTGTTGTCGTGCGCCGGTTTCGCCGCGATCTCCGGCTCGGCGGCGGTGACGCTGCTGGCGGTGGGCGGCATCATGTACAAGGCGCTGACCGAGGCGGGCTATTCGAAGAGCTTTTCCATCGGGATGCTGTGTTCGGGCGGCGTGCTGGGCATCATCATCCCGCCCTCCATCCCGCTCATCCTCTATGGCTACATCACCCAGACCTCCATCGCGAAGCTGTTCCTGGCCGGCATCGGCCCGGCGCTTGTGATGGTGGCGGTGTTCGCCGTCTACGCCTTCATCGTCAATTTCCGCCGCCGCGAGGGCAGCTGGCGCATCAACGGCTTCGTGCGCGCGCTGGGCCGCTCCATCTTCGCCATTCCGATCCCGATCGTGATCCTGGGCGGTATTTACGGCGGCATCTTCACCGTCACCGAAGCGGCGGCCGTCGCGGTGGTGCTGGCGGTCGGGGTGGAGGTGATCCTGCACCGCGACCTGTCGCTGGCCGACCTCAAAGCCGTGACGGTGGAATCAGGCAAGCTGCTCGGTTCGCTGTATCCGGTGCTGGCCTTCGCCTTTGCGCTCAATGTTTTCCTCACCGCCGAGGGCGTGCCCCAGGCGCTGGTGGCCGAGCTCAACGAGATGATCTCCGGGCGCACCGAGTTCATGCTGCTGGCCAATGTGCTGCTGCTGGGCGTGGGTATGGTGATTGATGTCGGCTCGGCCACGCTGGTGCTGGCGCCGCTGCTGCAGCCGCTGGCCGAAGCCCAGGGCGTGGACCCGGTCCATTTCGGCATCATCATGATCGTCAATCTGGGGATCGGCTATCTGACCCCGCCTCTGGGCCTGAACCTGATCGTGGCCATGGCTGCGTTCAAGGAAAGCTTCTGGACGGTGACCAAGGCGGTCTTGCCGTTCATAGGGCTTATGCTGCTGGCGCTGGCCGTGATCGCCTTCGTGCCGGAGATCGCGCTCTACTTCGTTAGATAAGGCGCTTGAAGCGGCTTATTCCAGCGTGAACTTCGGCGCCCGCTTTTCAAGGAAGGCGCTGTAGCCCTCCTGAAAATCGCGGCTCTGGAAGGCTTTCAGGAACAGCTCGCGCGTGGCGGCGTCATCGCTGCTCTGGCCGGACTGGATGCGGGCGATGATCTGTTTGGTGACGCGCGCCGACTGCGCCGAGGTTTTGGCCACCGCCCCGGCGAACGCCTCCACGGCCCCGCCCAGCGCCTCTTTCGTCACCAGCCGGTCGATCAGCCCCATGGAGAGCGCTTCATCGGCGTCCAGAATGCGGCCGGTGAACAAGATGTCCTTGGCCGCGCTCACCCCCACCGCGTCGATCAGGCGGCGCGTGTCGTTGAGCGTGTAGGCAAGGCCCAGCTTGCCCGGCGTGATGCCGAATTTCGAGCCCTCAGCCGCGAAGCGCAGATCACAAGCCAGCGCGAGGCCGCAGCCGCCGCCCACGCACGCCCCGTCAATCATGGCCAGCGCCGGCTTGGGGAAAGCCGCCAGCGCATCCAGCGCCCCGGCGATGGCGCGCGAATAGGCCGCCGCGCTTTCGGGCGTGGCGTAGACCTGTTCAAATTCGGAAATATCGGCGCCCGCCGCGAACGCGCCACCTGCCCCGCGCACCACCAGCAGGCGCACGCCGTCATCGCCAGCGGCCGCGCCCAGCAGGTCCGGGATCGCGGCCCACATGGCGCCATTGAGCGCATTGCGCTTATCAGGCCGGTTGAGCACCAGATGGGCGGCATGGCCCTCACGGGCGAGATAGACCGGATCGAGGCTCATGCAGTTCATCCTTACTCAAGGGCTGGGCGCGGGCTGACATTGCCTTATGATTTGTCCGGACCAATGCCGTCAACTCAGGCGGCGCATTCAAGCATGATCTCAGCCCCGAGGAAGCCCACAATGAAACTGATACGATGGCGCATGCCGGTTCTGGCCCGTCACGCCGGCGAGTGGGAGGGCGTGTATTCCCATGTCGACGCTGAAGGCAAGCTGATCGACGCGCACCGCTCGCACCTGATCTGCCAGTTTCCGGATGAAGGTCCGTGGGATTACCACCAGACCAATCGCTACACCTGGTCGGACGGGCGCGAGGAAACCCATGTGTTTCCGGCCACCTACGCCGAGGAGCGCATCTGGTGGGACACCGAGCGCATTGAGGGCTGCGCCTGGGAGATTGATGCGCGCACGGTGTGCCTGACCTGGAGCCGCAAGGACATGCCGGGCGAGTATCTCTACGAGATGATCCAGCTCAGCGCCTGCTCCAACAAGCGCGGACGCACCTGGCACTGGTTCCGCGAGGACGAGCTGTATCAGCGCACGCTGATCAAGGAAGAGCGGGTCGGCTGAGCGCTCTTTCCAGCTTGGCAAAAGACTGCATCCGCCGCCCGTCTCAATGGCGCGGCCTCCCATGCCTATGTGTGCTGTCAACAGGCGCGCCCCCTGCGCGCCAGCAAACACACGATGGAGGCCGTCATGATTGACGTGAGACCGTTTGACAGCCTGGGCAAGGCTGACCATGGCTGGCTCAAAGCCAGCCACCATTTCTCCTTCGGGTCCCATTACGACCCGTCCCGCATGGGCTGGGGTGCGCTCCGGGTCTGGAATGACGACGCCATCGCGCCGCGTTCGGGCTTCCCGCCCCACCCCCATTCGGACATGGAGATCATCACCTATGTGCGTGACGGCGCGATCAGCCACGAGGACTCCCTCGGCAATAAGGGCCGCACCGTTGCGGGCGACGTGAAGGTGATGAGCGCCGGGTCGGGCATCCGCCACTCGGAGTTCAATCTGGAGCATGAGCCCACGCGCATCTTCCAGATCTGGATCCTGCCCGATGAAACCGGCGGCGAGCCCTATTGGAATGCGCGCGAGTTTCCCAAGGACACGCGCGACGGCCAGTTCGCCGTGCTCGCCTCGGGCCGCAAGGGTGATGACGCCCTGCCCATCCGCGCCGATGCGCGGGTGCTGGGCGCCACGCTGAGCGCGGGCGGACGCGCCGCCTATGATCTGGAGCCGGGCCGCCACGCCTATCTGGCGCCTGCCAGGGGCCGCATCCGGGTCAATGGCGTGGATGTGAACCCGCGCGACGGGGCCGCCATCAAGGACGTGGCGCGCATCGAAGTGGAAGCGCTCGATGACGCCGAAATCGTCCTGGTGGACAGCCGCTAAGCCGGCCTTCACATCTGTCTGACAAGGATCGGGGACGGCGCAGGCTCTGCGCCGTCCCAGTTCATTTGGTCATTCAGAGATACACCCCATGCCGCGCCTCCTCCTGCTCGCCGCCGTGCTCGCCGCGCCTTGCCTGACGTCTGGATGCATCGCCATCGCCGCCGCCGACCTCGCCGTGGGAACGGCTGTCGGCACGGTGCGCGTCGCGGGAGATGTGGCCGAAGGCGCCGTCAATCTGGTCACGTCCGATGAGGACGAAGACGAGGACAAAGAGCGCGAACGCCAGCGCGACCGCCGCCGCAACTAGAGCCTTTTCAGCAAAAGTGGGAACCGGTTTTGCGGTTCGAAAAGGCGACCACTCAATGAGCTAGCGATCAGATTCGGCCGAAACGGCTCTAGCGGTGCGTCTTCGCTCGCCAGATCAGGCTGGAATCCCCGTAGGAGAAGAAGCGGTAGCGCTCACGGATCGCGTGGGCGTAGGCGCCTCGCATCACGTCCAGACCGGCCAGCGCGCTGACCAGCATGAACAGCGTCGATTTGGGCAGGTGGAAATTGGTCATCAGCCCGTCCACCACGCGGAATTGATAGCCCGGCGTGATGAAGATGTCGGTCTCGCGCGCGCCCGCGCTCACCCCTCCGCCAGGGCCGGCAGCGCTTTCCAGCGTGCGCAGCGCCGTGGTTCCCACCGCGATGATGCGCGCGCCTTCAGCCTTGGCGCCATTGATGGCCGCAGCGGCGGCTTCGCTCACCTCAAACCATTCTTCATGCATGCGGTGCTCGGCCACGTTTTCGGTTTTCACCGGCAGGAAAGTGCCCGCGCCCACATGCAGCGTGACATGTGTCCGGCGCACGCCGCGCGCGTCCAGCGCGGCGAACAGGCGGTCAGTGAAATGCAGCCCCGCCGTGGGTGCCGCCACCGATCCGGTCTTGTCGGGCGCGGCGTAGAGCGTCTGGTAGTCGCTGCGGTCGGCCTCGTCAGCAGCGCGTTTGGACGCGATGTAGGGCGGCAGGGGCGGCGCGCCGGCGGCGTCTATGGCCGCGTCAAGCGCGGCGCCGGAGCGGTCAAAGCTCAGCGCCGCCTCCCCGCCCTCGCCTTTCCAGCTCACCTCAGCGATGAGCCCGCCGGCAAAATCCAGCCGGTCGCCCACCCGCAGCCGCTTGGCCGGCCGGGTGAAGGCGCGCCAGACATCGGGCCCGTCGCGGTGATGCAGATTGATCTCGATGCTCGCCGGCCCGCCCCCGCCATGGGCGCGCGCCGGGCGCAGGCCGGTCAGCGCAGCGGGCAGGACGCGGGTGTCGTTGAACACCATCAGATCGCCCGGCTGCAGGAGTTCCGCCAGATCCAGCACGCCCCGGTCCTCCAGCGCGCCGCCCGCGCGCACATGCAGCAGGCGCGCGCTGTCGCGCGGCCGCGCCGGGCGCAGCGCGATGAGATCCTCAGGCAGATGGAAATCGAAATCGGAGAGTTTCATGGAGTGGGCAACCATTCTTGTCCTCCCCCGCTTGCGGGGGAGGTGTCCGCGAAGCGGACGGAGGGGGGAAGACGCATCTGCAAAGTTTGCAGATGATCTTTCCGTCCGATCCCCCCCTCGGCCCTTCGGGCCACTCCCCCCGCACGCGGAGGGAGACAAAAACGAAGCGCCCCCTACTGCACCACAGCCTTGATGATCTGGCCCGGAGTCCGCGGCGGCTCGCCCTTGGGCAAGGCGTCGACATGTTCCATGCCGGAGGTCACTTCGCCCCAGACCGTGTACTGACGGTCGAGGAAGCGCGCATCATCCAGGCAGATGAAGAACTGGCAATCGCCCGAGTTCGGGTCCTGCGTGCGGGCCATGGAGGCGGCGCCGCGCACATGGGGGGCTTCGTTGAATTCAGCCGGAATTTTCTCGCCTGTGCCGCCGGTGCCATTGCCGCGCGGGCAGCCGCCCTGGGCCATGAAGCCGTCGATCACCCGGTGGAAGGTGAGCCCGTCATAAAACCCCTCCTCCACCAACGCCGAGATGCGCGCCACGTGCTTGGGCGCCAGGTCGTCGCGCAGGCGGATGACCACATCCCCGCCATCAAGGGTCAAAACCAGATTGCGTGCGTCAGCCAAGTCAGTCTCCAGTGCTTATTCAATGATGCCATTGCTGGCGCGGGACATAGCCCGCATGGGTCAGGGTGTCCATGTTCGCTGACGCGCCGTTTCAGCAGCGCTCGCCCATACGCACCGCGTGTTCCGCCATGGGCGCCAGCCCGAGGCTTTCCCGGCGCGCATCCAGACCCTCGGGGTCGTCCACGGGCGAAGGGCTCCAGACGCCTTGGCTGCTGCAAACCCCTTGCGTGCCGAAGCGTTGGGGGCGTCCCTGACGCACCGCCACACGGTCTTCCAGAAAGGCCGCCGGTGCGCCGAAGGCCTCCGCAGACCCTGACGCCGAGATGGCCTCCAGCACGCCTTCCTGAAAAGCAGGCGGCGCATGCTGGACCAGAAGCCAGCCCCTGTCGGAGTTCACATAGATATCCTGGAGGAAGGCCTGCGCGTCTTCCAGCCAGAGCTGCTCCAGCAGGCGAAGATTGTCGGCGTCCTGATAACAGGCGGCGGCCAGGCCCATCTCCCACAGGAACTGGCGTGTGAAGGAGGGCGCAGTCTCGTCTTCCGGATCGGGAGGGCGGCTTCGCCAGTACTGGTCGCGCCGGACCCGGTCGGCGATCAGGCTCTGACGGTCTGCGCCCTGCGCCGCAACCGGCTCACCCAGGTGCGCCTGCGTGTCGGCATAATGGTTGACCCACGCGGCATGCGCCTGTGCGTAGGCGTCTTGATCGGGAGCCTCTTTCGCCAGGCGCGCGCCGGTAAAGACCGTATGCATGCCGCACGTTACAGCCCCATGCGGCAGGACCTGCCCGTCGACGCGGTAGCGCTCCGGGATATGGGAAGACGCCTCGCGCTCGAGCGCGCTGAGCGCCTCCCAGCCTTCGGCCTCGTCCGCCGCGTCAAAGCGCAGCGCGCCGTAATCTCTAATGAGAAGCTCGTCGCGCGGGCCTATAGCGCGCGACGCCAAGGGTTCCTCCAGAAGGCAGAGGATCAGGGCAAGCCAGAGCATGCCCTGATCTTAAATTGATCGCAAATCCGGTCAATCTCCTCAGACGGATGCGCGCGCGATCAGCCCTCAGACATCATTCAATGATGCGCACCGGCACATCAATCGTACAGATGTCCGGCAGGCGATTGTTACGGTTTGAGGCCGCCAGCGCTTCGAGATAGCGGGCGAAATCGGGGGTGTCGGTGTCGAACACCTGGACGGTGGGGCGTTCGTCCTCGGGCAGGTCGCTGGCGATGTGGAAGCCCATGATGAAGTCGGGCGAGAAGCCCGGCGTTTCGCCGATGGTGCCCACGCGGATGGCGCGGGCCGCGTCCATGCCCGCGCGCACCTTGCCCCACACGGTGTAGGTGGCGTTGAGATGTTCGGCCTCGCCGCGCACGATGTAGAACTGGGCGTTGGCCGAATTGGGATCGGCCGTGCGCGCCATGGCGGCGGCGCCGTCACAGTGCAGGAGCCAGCTATCTACTTGACCGTCCTCGCGAATAAAGGCCTGGGCGGCGGGCAGGGTTCCGGCCGGGAAGCCGTTCCAGAAGCCGGCCTGGGCGCGGCTGCGGTTCTCGCGCGGATTGATCACGCGCTCCTGCAGCTCGGAGATATTCAGATCGTCCGGCGAGCGCTGGATGGAGAACTCAGCGCGCAGGGGCGGCGTCGGCGCGGCCACGTTGGGATTGTCCGGCGCGCCGCCGCCCTGAACCATGAAGCCCTCAATGACGCGGTGAAACACCTTGAAATCAAAGAAGTTCGAGCGCGACAACTCGCGGATGCGCTCGGCGTGGGCGGGCGCAAATTCCGGCGCCAGCTCGACCCAGATCATGCCATGACGGGTGCGGATACGCAGAAGGTTTTCAGGGTCCACCGTGCGCCAGGCGGCGTCGGGCGCCGCGTCGATCACGTCCTGGGGCGAGCCGGCTTCAGCCACAATCGGACCGTCAGCCTCGGGCTGGGCGTCCGTCCCGCTGGCGACATCAGCGCCCTGCATGGAGACGTCAAAGCCTTCCGTGGAGACATCGGCGCCGTTTTCCGTGCTCTCGGCGCAGGCGGTGGAGGCGAACAGGACAGCGCAAAGCGCAGCGGACGTGAACAGACGGGTCATCGAGCGAATTTCTCCATCAGGCGCTGTTTGACGAGCGCCGGCACGAACGGGTCGATATTGCCCCCGAGCCGGGCGATTTCCTTCACGAGGCGCGAGGCGATGGCCTGGTGGCGCGGGTCGGCCATCAGAAACACCGTCTCGATGTCCGCATTGAGGCGCTGGTTCATGCCGACCATCTGGAACTCGTACTCGAAATCGGACACCGCGCGCAGCCCGCGAATGATGGCGCTGGCGCCGACCTCTTCAGCGAAATGCATCAGCAAGCCCTGAAACGGGCGCACCTCGATCACCGTGTCGCCGGCCACTGACAGGGCCAGCTCGCGCGCCATTTCCACCCGCTCGTCGAGCCCGAAGAGCGGGTTCTTGTCCGAATTGCGCGCCACGCCGATGACCAGCTTGTCATACAGCTTCACCGCCCGGCCGATAATGTCGAGATGGCCGTTGGTCAGCGGGTCAAACGTGCCGGGATAGAGCGCGGTGCGCTGTTTCATCAGGCCTCGCCCCCCTGCGGCGCCTCGGACTCACCTTCATCACCATCGCCTTCAGCCTCGCCGGTTTCGGCCACGCGCACGATGGAGACCAGCTTCTCGCCCTCGCCCAGCCGGATCAGGCGCACGCCCTTGGTGGCGCGTGCGGCGATGCGCACCGAATCCACCGGGAAGCGGATCAGCTGGCCGCCATCGGTGACGGCCATCACCGTATCGCCCTCGGTCACCGCGAAGCAGCCCGCCAGCGGTTCGGGGAAGCGCTTGTCCTTGGTCCAGACGCCCTGCCCGCCACGCCCTTGGGTAAAGTACTCGTACGCGATGACGCGCTTGCCCATGCCCGAGGCGGCCACGGTCAGCAGCATCTCCTCATTGGCGTAGAGCTCCATATAGCGCACGTCGGACAGGGTGATGTCCTCGCCTGCGTCCTCGCCGCCCTCTTCGGCGGCGTCATCAACGACCTCTTCAGCCTCCAGCGCCTCTTCACCCTCGCTGCGCATCTCGGCGCGGCGGCGCTTGATATAGGCGCGGGTCTCGGCGCGGCTGATCTCGATGCCGTTGAGGATCGCCATGGAAATCAGGCTGTCGTCCTTGCCCATGCGGATGCCGCGCACGCCGGTGGAATTGCGGCTGGCGAACACGCGCACATCGCCCACGGGGAAGCGGATCGCCTTGCCCGAGGCGGTGACCAGCAGCACGTCCTGGCCCTCGCGGCACAGGCGCACATCCAGGATGCGCGAGCCCTCTTCCTCCAGCTTCATGGCGATCTTGCCGTTGCGGTTGACCTGCACGAAGTCCGACAGCTTGTTGCGCCGCACCGTGCCTTCGCTGGTGGCGAACATGACGTCGTACTGGTCCCAGCTCTCCTCATCCTCGGGCAGCGCCATCACAGACGTGATCCAGGCGCCCTCATTGAGCGAAGGCAGGAGATTGGTGAGGTATTTGCCCCGGCTGTTGGGCGCGCCCAGCGGCAGGCGCCAGGTCTTGGTCTTGTAGACCATGCCGTCCGAGCTGAAGAACAGAAGCGGCGCATGGGTGGAGGCCACGAACAGGGTGGCGACGAAGTCTTCGTCCTTCATCGCCATGCCGGCGCGCCCGCGCCCGCCCCGGTTCTGGGCGCGGTAGGTGGACAGCGCGGTGCGCTTCACATAGCCGCCATGGGTCAGCGTCACGACCATCTCGTCGCGCGGGATCAGGTCTTCGTCCTCGATCTCCAGATCGCCCTCAGCGAACACCGTCCGGCGCGGCACGCCAAACGTGTCGCGCACTTCAAGCAGCTCGTCGCGGATGATTTCGCGGATGCGCACCGGGCTTTTGAGGATTTCCAGCAAGTCCGCGATAGCCACCGCCAGTTTTTCAGCCTCTTCGCTGATCTCGTCACGGCCCAGCGCCGTCAGGCGGTTCAGGCGCAGATCCAGGATGGCTTTGGCCTGCTCTTCGGTCAGACGGATCGTCTCATTGTCCAGAATGATCGAGCGCGGATCGGCCACCAGCGCCACCAGCGAGGCCACATCAGCCGCCGGCCAGGCGCGGTCGCGCAATTGCTCACGCGCGTTCGCCGGGTCCGGCGCGGCGCGGATCAGGCGTATAATCTCGTCAATATTGGCGACAGCCACGGCCAGACCGATCAGGATATGGGCCCGGTCGCGCGCCTTGCGCAGCTCGAACTTCGCCCTTCGCGCCGCCACTTCCTTGCGGAACGCAATGAAGGTTTCCAGGAAGGTGCGCAGACCCGCCTGCTGCGGGCGCCCGCCGATCAGGGCCAGCATGTTCACCCCGAAGCTCGACTGCAGCGGGCTCCAGCGGAACATCTGGTTCAGGATAACGTCGGCATTGGCGTCTTTTTTCAGCTCCACGACCACGCGCATGCCCATCCGGTCGGATTCGTCGCGCAGATCGGAGATGCCTTCGATGCGCTTTTCGCGCACCCGAGCGGCGATCTTCTCGATCATGGTGGCCTTGTTCACCTGATAGGGAATCTCGTGAATGATGATCGCCTCGCGATCCTTGCGGATCGTCTCGATCGAGGTTTTGCCGCGCACCAGCACCGAACCGCGCCCGTCCAGCAGCGCCCGGCGCGATCCTGACCGGCCCAGAATCTCGCCCCCGGTGGGGAAGTCAGGGCCCGGCACGATGTCGAGCAGTTCGGTGTCGGTCAGCTGCGGGTCTTCCAGCAGCGCCAGCGTGGCGTTGACGATTTCGGTGAGGTTATGCGGCGGGATATTGGTGGCCATGCCCACCGCGATGCCGCCCGCGCCATTGACCAGCAAATTGGGATAGCGCGCAGGAAGGACGATGGGCTCCTTCTCGCTGCCGTCATAATTGGGACGGTAGTCGACCGTGTCCTTGTCGATATCGGCCAGCAGGGCCTCGGCCGGCTTGTCCATCCGGATTTCGGTATAGCGCATGGCCGCAGGCGGATCGCCGTCCACCGAACCGAAATTGCCCTGACCATCCAGCAGCACCAGCCCCATGGAGAAATCCTGGGCCATGCGCGCCAGCGCGTCATACACCGCCGAGTCGCCGTGGGGGTGGTATTTACCGATCACATCACCGACCACGCGGGCCGATTTGCGATAGGCCTTGTCGTTGGTGTAGCCCTGCTCGTGCATGGACCACAAAATGCGCCGGTGCACAGGCTTCAGCCCGTCGCGCGCATCGGGAATGGCGCGGCTGACGATCACGCTCATGGCGTAATCGAGATAGCTGCGCTTCATTTCGGTTTCGATG
Source organism: Oceanicaulis sp. (assembly GCA_022565365.1). Lineage (GTDB taxonomy): Bacteria > Pseudomonadota > Alphaproteobacteria > Caulobacterales > Maricaulaceae > Oceanicaulis. Next base: position 412 of record JAIUMW010000037.1, on the reverse strand, counting down.
GCGATGGTCAGGCCGGCGGGGCCCGAAGGGCCCTCATGGTCCGGGCCCTCGTTCATCGGATCGTGGGGCGGGGTGTCGCTCAAGGTCGATCTATCCTGGCTGGCGGCGGCGCGCGCGGCTGCGGGATGTCGCGGCTGCACGGGCTGTCCATAGACGGGCGGCGCCGGCGCGGAATCACGCCGGTCACTTCAGTGTCATGTGTGTAGCAAGCCCCGCGCGGCGCAGCAAACCTGAGGGGCGGTTGGGGCGGCGGCAAGCGGCCCTAAAAAACAAGCACCGCCCCCCGCATATTGATCCGCCCCCGCCCCGCCGCGTGCTTTGGGCCGCCCCGGCGGATGTTTGTCGGGAGCGTTGCCCATGAGCCGGACGTTTCGCACCGGTCTTGCAGGCGCCGCGCTCCTCGGCGGGGCGG
>JAIUMW010000036.1 GCA_022565365.1 Oceanicaulis sp. | reverse complement strand
GGCAGGCCCGGACCAAGGACGACGATGACGACGACGACCAACCCGGTGGTCCGCGGCGCATTCGCCTGCGGCACGATGATCGCCGGCCCAACAACTGGAAAGACCGCAGATGACCGAGACCGCCGACCGCATCCGCCAGATCTTCACCGAAAACGACGTGGTGCTGTACATGAAGGGCACCAAGTCCATGCCGCAATGCGGGTTTTCCAGCCGGGCGGCGGGCGTGCTCAACTTCATGGGCGTCGATTTCCTTGATGTGAACGTCCTGGAGGACGCCGACGTCCGGCAGTGCATCAAGGAGTTTTCCGACTGGCCGACCATCCCCCAGCTCTATGTGAAGGGCGAGTTTGTCGGCGGCTGCGACATCGTCAAGGAGATGTTCGAGGCTGGCGAGCTGCAGGCCCTGCTGAAAGAAAAGGGTCTGATCGCCGCCTGAGCGCAAAGGACCTCCCGCCATGGCCCGCCTGTCCAAAGACGAGATCGCCCGCCTGCGCGAAAGCCTGCCGCCGGAGGTGGACCGGATCGCCTTTCATGAAGGCACCGAACCGCCCGGCTGCAGCCCGCTGAATGGTGAAAAGCGCGATGGCGCCTATCATTGCCGGGTATGCGGCGAGGCGCTGTTCTCCAGCGAGGCCAAATACGAATCCGGCAGCGGCTGGCCGAGCTTTTTCGAACCGGTCTCGCCCGGCGCCATTGGCACGAAGCGCGACCTCAAGCTGATCATGCCGCGCACCGAGTTTCATTGCGCCAATTGCGGCGCCCATGGCGGTCATGTTTTCAATGACGGCCCGCCACCCACCGGCCAGCGCTGGTGCGCGAACGGGCTGGTGCTGGACTTTCGTCCGGCGCCGGAGGAGTAATACGCCCTCATTGCCACATTGAGGGAGCCGGGTTCGCCCGGACGCTTTGCTCATGTTCAAACCGTTCGTCCGTCTGATCGCGCCGCTGGCCGGCGCCGCCCTCACCCTTGCCGCCTGCCAGGATGCGCCTGACGCGCCAGCCCCGGAGACCCGAGCCGATATGGATGCTTCCCAGACCGCCGCGCCAAGCCTTCTGGCGCGCGCCCTCGACATCGCCGCGCCCGAGGCCGAACAGCGCCCGGTCACCATCGAACAGCTGGGCCGCACGCGCGTCGATGAATTCGCCTGGATGCGCGATGATAACTGGCAGCAGGTGATGCGCGACCCGTCGGTTTTGCAGGCCGATATCCGCGCCCATCTGGAAGCGGAGAACAGCTATTACGCGCAGGTGATGGCGCCCACCCAGGCGCTGCAGCAGCGCCTCTACGCCGAGATGCGCGGGCGGATCAAGGAAGACGATTCCTCCTCGCCCGAGCGGGATGGCGACTGGTTCTATTACAGCCGCTACCGTGAGGGCGGGCAGTACCCGGTCTATGTGCGCCGCGCCGCTGGCGCTGACGGTGAGATGAGCGGCGACGAGCAGATCCTGTTTGACGGCGACGCCGAAGCTGAAGGCATTGATTACTTCCAGCTGGGCGCGGTGGATCACTCCCCCGACCATCGCTGGCTCGCCTATGCGGTGGACACCGCAGGGTCTGAATTCTACCAGCTGCGCATCCGCAATCTGGAGACCGGCGAGGATATCGCCACGCTCACTGACGAGAGCTATGGCTCGCTGGAATGGGCGAATGATTCGCAAACCCTCTACTGGGTGTGGCGCGACGAGAATAACCGCCCGCGCCGGGTCTACCGCCAGGCCATCGATTCAGAATCGCGCGAGCTGGTCTACGAGGAATCCGATCCGGGCTATTTCCTCGGCGTCGGCAAGACCGACGGCAATAGCTGGATCATTCTGTCGGCCAATGACCACACCACGTCGGAGCTGCGCCTGTTCGACGCCAATGACCCGGCCGCCGAGCCGATCCTGGTGTCGCAGCGCGAAAGCGGCGTGGAGTACTCACTGACCGAGGCGGGGGGGCGCATCTTCGTGCTCACCAATCAGGACGGCGCAGTTGACTTCAAGATCATGTCCGCCCCGCTGGATGATCCGCGCCGCGAAAACTGGAGCGATTTCATTGACCACCGCCCGGGCGTGCTGGTCACCAGCCTGATCGGCTATCAGGACTGGCTGGTGCGTCTGGAGCGCGCCAACGCCCTGCCCCGACTGATTGTGCGCCGCTTCTCCGATGACGCCGAGCACGAGATCGCCTTTGATGAGGAAGCCTATGCGCTGGGCGCCTGGGGCGGATATGAGTACGCGGTCGACCGGCTGCGCTTCTCATACGAGAGCCCGTCCACGCCCACCGAGATCTATGACTATGACATGGCCAGCCGGGAGCGCACGCTGATCAAGCGTCAGGAAATCCCGTCGGGCCACAACGCCGACGACTATGTCGTGCGCCGCCTGATGGCCACTGCGCGCGATGGCGAACAAATCCCGGTCACGCTGCTCTACCGCGAAGGCACGCCGCTGGACGGCTCCGCCCCGGTGCTGCTCTACGGCTATGGCTCCTACGGGATCACCATTCCGGCGAGCTTCTCCACCTCGCGCCTGTCGCTGGTGGATCGCGGCATGATCTACGCCATCGCCCATATCCGCGGCGGCATGGCCAAGGGCTATCAGTGGTATCTCGACGGCAAGCTGGACAAGAAGGAAAACACCTTCAACGACTTCGTCGATGCCGGGCAAATGCTGATTGATGAGGGCTATACGCGCGCGGGATCCATGGTGGCCTATGGCGGTTCGGCCGGCGGTTTGCTGGTGGGCGCGGCGATCAATCAGGCGCCCGAACTGTTCGCCGGCGGCATCGCGGCGGTGCCGTTCGTGGACGTGCTCAACACGATGAGCGATCCGTCCCTGCCGCTCACCCCGCCCGAATGGCCCGAATGGGGCAATCCCATCGAGGACGCGGCGGCCTATGATTACATCCTCTCCTACAGCCCCTATGACCAGATCCACGCCCAAGCCTATCCCCACGTGCTGGCCACGGCGGGCCTGACCGATCCGCGAGTGACCTATTGGGAGCCGGCCAAGTGGATCGCGCGCCTGCGCGCCACGCGCACCGATGACGGCCTTACGCTTATGCGCACCAATATGGGCGCCGGACATGGTGGGGCCTCGGGCCGGTTCGATTCCCTGCTCGAGCGCGCCGAGGAGTTTGCGTTCGCCCTGATGGTGGCCGGTCTCGCCGACGCCGAAGCCGCGGAAGCCAGCGCCGCCGCCGGCGCAGACGCACCGTCTGAAGACGAGGCCAATACCGGCGGTTAGGGCCTTTTCCGGCCTTCGTCAGATACAAAAATCAAGGGCGGGTTCCTGATCTGGAACCCGCCCTTTTTGTATCCGCTGGGCAAAACTGCCTGAACTATTCCAGCTGGAACTCGAGCTGGGTCTGCACGCCGCGGCGCACCACTTCGTCTCCGGGACGGCCCACCTCCATCGCGTGGGTCCAGCGTGCAACAGCCGCCAGGCTCGCCCGTGCGAAGCCATCGCTGTCACAGGCGAGCGCTTGTGCATTCGCGGTCCGGCCTGACGCCAGTATATCGTATTGCACCGTGCACGAGCCCTGCATGCCGCGCGATAGTTCACGCTGGGGATAAACCGGGTCAACACGGTTGGTGATGGGCGGGATCGTAAAGCTGACCGCGGGCTGCGCTATCGGTTCGACCGTGTATTCGATGGCTGGCGCGCTCATCGAAATGGGCTCCACCCCCGGGGCCGACTGAGCCGGCGTGCGCATGGTGGGATGCAGAGGCGGCGGCTCGACCGGTTGGACATCATCCAGGGTCATCTGGGTCAGCTCGTACTCAATAATATTGAACGAAATTTCGATGACCGGGGCCGGCTCCGAAACGGGAACCGGCACGCTATCGTCGCGAATTAGCGCCTGCATGACGAAGAACAAGCCCGCTGTGACGATGACTGCGAGCGCGCCCGACACCAGAAACCGGACCAGTCCGAACACGGGCTGCGCCGATCCGGAGACCAGCGCCATTGCGGCGGGTGAATTGGAGGTCATCAGCACTCTCCCTTGCCTTGAGGGCAGACCCGGCGCCCGCCCGTGACCAGCCTGGAGAGTTATACGCGTTCGGGGCGAAATCGTGGCGCCGATACCCGCTTCGATTGCTGCATCGCACAATGGCGGCTACAACAGACAAGACCCCGCAGCATCGCTGCGGGGTCTTGCATTCAGGTCAGATAACGAGTGCAGACGAGGGAATTATCCGGCTGCAACAGCTGCTTGCGCCTCACGCTCGCGGCGCGCTTCAGCGGCTTCTTCGTCGCTCATGCCCGCTTCTCGGACCTGCTCGCCATACTGGTTGAAGTAGGGCTGGCAACGCTCAGGGATGGACTCAAAGCTGACGCGGCCGTCTTCATCCACGGAGCCGGTGAGCACCAGCGAGCGGCGCTCGGACTCCAGCGTCAGACGGCATTCGTCGATCAGAACCTGCTCGCGTTGACGCCTGCGATTCTCCTCGCCTTCGATCTGACTGTTGATAAAGCGGATCCAGCCCTCGGCATTGCGGCGGCTGGTCGGGAAGCGACTGGCTTCACGATAGGCCGCCACAGCCGGCTGAATGCGATCCTGATTGTAACGGACGCTGCCCAGCAATTCCCAGGCGCGGCCGGTTTCAGCGCTCGACAGGCCGCCCTGGTTGAGTGCTGCGGTGAGAGTTTGCTCGGCCTGGGCCCACTGGCGCATCTGGAAGCGCGCCTCGGCGATCTTCAGCGCTGTCTCGCCGGACGGACGGGCGCGATTGAGCTGTTCCAGCGGCGCGATCGAGCGCTCAAACTCGTCGGCCTGGCGCCACATATTGCTGAGCAAGGTCAGGTGACGTTCGGTCGGCTGAACACGGCCAGCATTGATTTCGCGCTCGAGAATGCTGGCCCCGCGGAACGGGTTATTGAAGTGGCTGAAATAGGACACCATGCCAACAATTTCGTTCTCGTCTTCAAGCAAACCATTCAAATACATCAGCCGCGCGGTCTGGAAGGAGTTTTCTTCCTGGTCGAGGCGCGCGTACAGCGCGCGCAAGTTCTGCCACGACCGCCGCGACGACGGGAAAGCGTTGATCATTTCACGCACGACCCGCAGCTCATCCTGGGTCCGGTTGAGCTGGTTATAGTAGAACTGCATCAGGTTGTAGTCGCCCTCGACCTTATTGCGCTTGTTGGTGTAGAAGAACTCAGCATAGCGCAGGCCATCCTGATAACGTTCGGCCTGCACATAGGCTTGGGCCATCATCTGGGCGAGACCGACAGTCAATTCGGCGCCGCCGGAAATGGCCAGTTCAAGCTGTTCAATGCCTTCGTTCACCCGGTCCGATACGAGCAGAAGCTGGCCCAGATTGGTCCGGATGCTCACGACCTCGTCGGGCACAAGCGCTCTCGTGGCGAGAACCGCCAGAAAATCGTCAATGGCGCGCGGAAGATTGTCGATCTGGTAGTATGATACCGCCCGAAGCCGCAGCACCACCGAGCGCTCATAGGCCGTCATCTCCCGGCCCATAACGCCGTTCAATATGGTGATCGCTTCTTGATACCGCTCTTCGCCTACCGCTTCGTTGGCGCGCAGCACTTGCTCACCGATGGCTGAGCTCATCTGGCGGTTGGCGGACGGATCCTCTTCACCCTGGTTCTGGTTTTGGCGGCGCTGCGCCTCCGCAGGAGCCACTGAGGCAATGGCCAGTACAGCCGCCGCAAGGAAAACGCCGAACGCAGTGAGCGCTTGCTTTGGCAGGAAACGGGCGTCTTGCATCATGGTCATTCTCCTTGAGCAGTTGACTGCGCGCTCTCAAACGCGCGCGCCATGCTGCTGATTAGCCTTCAAGACGGTAGTCGAGACGCGTTTCCACCCCCCGGCGCCATACAGCGTTCCCGCCCTCGATTCTCGGCTCGTAACGCCAACGCTCGACCGCCCGGATCGTCGCCGATTGAAACAACGAACTCGTGCACGAGACGATTGAAATATTGGTCGGCTGGCCATCCGGCGTCACGTCGAAGCGAACCGTACAATTACCCTCGACACCGCGCTCGGCTGCTCGCATGGGATATTGCGGCTCGATCCGCACAAGCGGTTGAGCGTCGCGGTCGGAGACGTCGAAATTGATCTGGTCACCGGTCAGGTTCGGCGAGTCGAAATCCGGCAGCGCGCCAATGGTCGTACGCACATCTTCGCTGGGCGCATCGGCGGCCTGGCGGGGGATTTGCGGCGGCGGGGGCGGCGGCTCGGCCTGCTGCACGTCATCCAGGGTCAGATCGCGCTGACGCACCTGAACGTCTTCAGCCACGTCCGAAATGGTGATCCGCAGCTCTTCGCGCTCTTCGTCAAATATGACCTCTTCTTCAAAGATGAGGATCTGCATCAGCGTGAAAAGCAGAAAGGTGACAACTGCGGCAATCGGGACGCCAATAATCAACCTGATCAAGCTTGCCATGATCTCAGAACCCCTGTTCGTCAGTGGATACGGTAACGGGGATGCCCATTTCGATCAGCAATTGCTGGATATCCAGCACGGTGCCCGCCGGGGCGCCCAGATCACCCTGGATCATCGCTTCTGCACGCGGATTCTCGCTCTGAAGCTGTTCGATCTGGGGACGAACCTCATTTATATCGTAAACGCTGCGATTGATCCAGATCTCGCCCGCGGCGTTCACCGCGATCAGCATGGTCGGGCGTTCACGTTCCTGCGTGGTGGTCTCCGGGCGCTCTACCTGGATGCCCGGCTCTTTCACGAACACCGCGGTGACGATGAAGAAGATCAGCAGGATGAACACGACGTCGAGCATCGGCGTCATGTTCAGTTCGACGTCTTCATCATCCTTGCGGACACGGCTTTGTCGGCGAGCCATACTCTTCCTCCTGCCGGACTAGTTCCCGGAGCCCGAACCCGCAGCGCGGGAAATCGACACCGGAATATTGTTAGCCCGCATTTCGTCCCAGATTCGCACCATGGTGCCGTGACGGGCGTCATTGGCGACCTCGATCAGGACCGCAGACTGAGGCTGTTCGGCGCGAAGGCGCGAGACAGCCGCAAGAACGCGGAACTCACTGGTCGATTCCTGGTTCACGAACACCCGGTTTTCATCGTCCAGCTGGACCAGGATCACCGGGTTGTCCGCCGCAGGCTCGTCACTGGGCGGTGGCGGGCGCATGTCCACGCCTTCTTCCTGAAGGAAGGTGGCGGTGACGATGAAGAAGATGAGAAGGATGAACACGATATCCAGCATCGGCGTCATATTGACGTCAGCCTGATCGCTTCCCCGCTGTTTTCTGCGTCGCATGGGTCAGTCCACCTCAAGCTCGTCGGCCAGCTCGTGCACTCGCTGCTTGGCCATGCGCTCGATCTGACTCGAGAACATAAGGCCCGACAGCGCGGCGACCATGCCGGCCATGGTCGGGATTGTGGCGCGGGCGACGCCGGATGACATCGCACGGGCGTCCGAAGACCCCAGGATGGCCATCACGTCGAACACCGACACCATGCCTGTCACCGTGCCCAGCAGGCCGAACAGGGGCGCCACCGCGACCAGGGTCTTGATGAGCTCCACGTTCTGATCGGCCTTTTGCTTGACCTCGCTAATCAGTTGATCGCGGATGGCCAGGGCGTGCCAGGACTCGTGGTCCTTGCGGGCGCCCCATTCGCGGATGGCCCGGTTGCGCACACCCTTGTGAGCAAAGTTGAAATAGGCCAACCGCTCCAGGATGAACGCCCACATGATGAAGGTCAGGCCCATGATCCAGGTCAGGATCGGTCCGCCCCGTTCCAGAAACATCTGGAGATTATTGAAGGCCGTGATGGGATCCATGGGTCTGTTCCTTTAGCCCGCGGACTTCTCTTCGGAGTGGCGTGCGATAATGCCAGCCGCCTGCTCTTCCAGCGTGCTCTGCGCGCCGCGCGCAAAGCTCGTCGCGAAGGAGTGGATGAACAGGAGCGGGATCGCCGCGATCAGACCCATAACCGTGGTCACGAGCGCTTCGGAAATACCGCCGGCCATGATCTTCGGGTCACCAGTGCCGAACAGGGTGATCTGCGTAAAGGTGCGGATCATACCGGTCACGGTGCCCAGCAGGCCCAGCAGCGGCGCAACGGCGGCGGCGAGCTTGAGGAAGTTCAGACCGAACTCAAGCTTCGGCGTCTCGCGCAGGATCGCTTCATCGATCTTGAGCTCGATCGTGCTGACCGGACGGTCCTTGACCTCTTCATAGGCCAGCATGATGCGGCCCAGCGGGTTGGACGAAGACGCGGTCGAGCGGCGCTTCTGCGCATTGATCGCGGAGTTGACGCCCAGCAGGACGAACAGGCGGAAGATACCGAAGGCGGCCGAGAAGAGCAGCAGCGCCAGAATGATCTTGGCAACCAGGCCGCCTTGCTCGAAGCGCTCGACGAGATCGGGCACTTCCAGATAGACGCGCAGCAGGCCACCACGGGACGGGTCGACCGGACCGGAGACAACGGCGCCGGGCGCGGCGCTCATCAGCGCGCTGGCCGCAGATGTCAGACGGCCCGGAGGCTGCGTGCCGAGCTCTTCCATGCGGTAGCCCGCAGCCCGGTTGGTGGGCTCGACGCGCCACTGGAGGAACTTGGCGCCTCCGCGGTCGGTCATGGCGATGAACGGCCCGACGCGGGTCACGCCCAGAGGCTGACCTTCATTACGGCCGCTGACGCGCGCGTCATAGGTGACAACCTCGCCCTGGGCGCGCATCTCGGAAAGCTGGGCGCGCCAGATCTGGTCAAGCTCGCGGCGATCAGGAAGCGTGCGCGACTCGGCCAGCTCACGCAGCGGCTCGTGCCGGCGCGGGAACTGCGAGGAAATCAACGACCCCTCGATAAGGGCGGCCACCTCACCGGCGGCCTGGCGTGCGGCCCCGAAGAGCTCGCCATATTCGCCCTGGGCGGCGCGCAGGTCGGCGTCAAGCTGGGCGATGGCGGCCTGGTTTTCTTCAAACTGGGCGCGGGCGCGATCAGCTTCGGCCTGGAGGCCAGCGAGCGTGCCCTGAGCCTGACGCAGCAGCGCAGATTGCTCATCGCGGCGCTGGCGGAATTCCTGCAGGCGGCGCTGGTTCTCGGCCGCAGCGTCACGCGAATCAGCGCGCACCCGGTCGAGCAGCTCCTGAATGGAGCGCACAGGCTGGCGCTCCTGTGCGGCCAGGGCCGGGGCGGCGAACACACCGGCCCCGATCGAGCCGGCGGCGATCATGGTGATCAGTTTTTTCATGACGATAAGTCTCCCGTCTCTTTCCAGTTAGCGCGCGTCGGTGGGGCCAGGCAGAGGCGCAACAAACACCTCAGGCGTGGTCACTTCGCGCGCGATGCGGAAGGCGCGCTGCACATCGACAGCCATGCTGCCGGGCACCGAACGCCATTCGCGATTGTCCTGGGTCAGGATTTCATACTGGCCATCGATTTCGCGGATCAGCGCGATGCGGCCGATCTGGAGGATCTCGACCCCCTGCGGCACGCCGTCGACATCGACCTCTTCACTATAGGCGCGAAGCGAGCGGCCATAACCCATCTCGATCTCGTACGCGTTGAGAAGGAGGCGGTAGCGCTCGGCGGCGGAAATCGTTGCGTCGCCAAGAGCGGTCTGGATGTTGTCCAGGCGCCGCTGGCGCACGTCCATCTGGAAGGGAATGTCTTCGCTGATGAATTCCTCGCGGGCGACGTACATGTCGAGGAGCATCGGGGCGAGGTCAACCTCGATCGAACCGACCCGCTCAAGCTGGGTGCGAAGCGCGTTCAGCTCGTTTTCCTGAGACAGCAGGAAGACCCGCTGTTGCTCAAGGAAGATCCGTTGCGATTCGATTTGCTCGCGCGCCGCCAGATACTGGCGTTCGGCGTTGTCGGCCGCGTCAGCGATCTGAGTGATCTGCTGCTGGGCCTGCGCCCCCTCCTGGGTGGACTGACGCGCAACCCGAAGCGCCTCGTCCAGCTGGGCGTACGCGCCGCCAGCCGTGACGAGCGCTGCTGCGCTCGCAATCATACCCATGCGAATTGCCTTGAAAGTCTTGGACATGTCTCGCCTCACAGTAGCCGGCGCGAACGGTTGCCCGCGCGCTTCCGTTTCCCTCGCTTCAATGCGCCCCGGCGGACCAGCCAGACTGGCTCCCCCCGCGATGCGGCGCGCACCGTGCTCCGTTCAGGCCTTTCGGCCACAAAAATATCTGAGGACATAATGACGATCATCATCCCCTCGATCCAGCAGCGTTGCCCGCTGTCTTGTCTCGTGTGACGCGACGCTAGCACCGGCTGCGCGCATCAATCAACCGCCCTGACAGCAAACATCATGCCGCCGAGCAGTCCGTGCGAGGGGTTGTAAGGCGCAAGCATTGCCGAATTACGACAGTGCTGCGCCATACTTGGACTGACAATATCATAGCAAGCGACCTGCAGAAACCCGCGTCGTCGCGGCCCTACGGCTCACGAATGCGCATCCGGCAAGGCCAGATAATGCAAGAAGATGGCTGGGGCGCCAGGATTCGAACCTGGGAATGGCGGTACCAAAAACCGCTGCCTTACCACTTGGCCACGCCCCAATACCCTGCCGATCCGGCGACGGGCCGCGCTAGATAGCCCGGCTTTCGAGCCGATGCAACGGCCCGTGCTGCAACAGGGGCGTGCCTTAAAACGCATCCTGCGCAGCCCTGTTTCAGGGTGATTGCCACCCACCGCACCTTTGTCTATACACCGCGCCTCTGATCGGAGCATAGCTCAGCCTGGTAGAGCACCGTCTTCGGGAGGCGGGGGTCGCAGGTTCAAATCCTGCTGCTCCGACCAGCCCTTCTCCCGACCCTGTCCGTGTGGCGAGACTTGTCTTGCGGCGGCCCTGGCGCGCCGCAGGCGTCGTCACCCGTTTGCAACGCCCGCGCTCGATAATCACCCTTTTGACGCCAGCGCGGCTCGCCCGGCGCCCGGCGCCGCCCTAACTTGCCTCCAGATAAAGTCCGGTGAACAGGCGGCGTGGGGAACGAGCGAGGGTGCTGGGTATGAAACATTTCTGGATGTCGCTGGTCGGTTCGGTGGCAGGCGTGCTGATCGGTGTCGTCCTGATTGGCGTGTTTCTAGTCCTCATGGTCTCGGGACTGATCGCATCTGCGGTGCAGAACGCGCAGACAGAGGCCGACCGCTCCCTGCCCTCCAGCGGAATTGTGCTGGAGCTGGATCTGCGCCTGCCGCGCATGGATCAGCCCTCGCGCTCTCCCTTCGCCTTTTCCCAGCCCCTGGCCGTGATCGATCTGGTCGACGCGCTGGAGCGCGCCCGCGCCGACGCCCGCGTTTCTGGCGTGTTTGTGCGCGCCAACGAATTCGCCATGAGCCCCGGCCAGGCCGAGGAGATTCGCGGCGCGCTCAACGCCTTCACCCGGTCGGGCAAGTTCATCGTGATCCATGCCCAGGGTTTTGAGGGCGCGGGCATCATGAATTACTTCGCGGTCGCCGGCACGGGCGAGCTGTGGCTGCAGCCGACCTCCAGCTTTTCTGCGGTGGGCCTGGCCACCGAGACGCTTTTCCTGGGCGGATTGTTCGAACAATTCGGCGCCCGGGCCGAATTTGTATTTTTTTTTTATTATAAGTAGTCCTCCGAGATCTACACGCAGACCGGCTTCACAGAGGCGCATCGCGAAGCGACGCTCTCGCTGCTGGGCGATCTGTACGGCACCGCCATCACCGGCCTGGCGCGCGACCGCCATCAGTCGCCTGACGCGTTGCGCACACTGATTGAAGCAGGCCCCTACACCGCCGCACAGGCGCACGAGGCCGGACTGGTCGACCGGCTGGGCCAGGTGTTTGACGCCCGCGAGGCGGCGCGCAGGCAAGTCGGCGGAACCGCCCGTTTCGTGGCCATCGAAGCCTATGCCCGCACGCCGGCGCGTCAGACCGGCGGCCAGCAGAACCGGCCGGTGATCGCTCTGGTCTCCGGACAAGGCGTCATCGTATCCGGCGATCCCGCCAGCGGCTTCGGCGGCGAAGAGGTGATCGGATCAGACCGCATGGCCAGCGCCATCGACACCGCCGCGCGCGACTCATCCGTGCGCGCGATCGTGCTGCGCCTCGACACGCCGGGCGGCTCGGCCACGGCGTCAGACCAGATCTGGGACGCCGTGATGCGCGCGCGTCAGAATGGCAAGCCGGTCATAGTGTCCATGGGCAGCGTCGCCGCTTCGGGCGGCTATTACATCGCCGCCCCCGCCGACATGATCGTGGCCAATGCGGCCACCCTCACCGGCTCCATCGGGATGCTCGGCGGCAAGATCGTGATCGACGGCGCGCTGCAGCGCATCGGCCTCAATCTCGAACCGCTGGCCGTGGGCGGTGACTACGCCCTGGCCAATTCATCCGCCACCAACTGGACCGACAGCCAGCGCGAGTCCTATGAGCGCCTGGCCCTGCAGGTTTATGAGGACTTCACCACCAAGGTGGCCGAGGGCCGCGACCTGCCCATGGCGCGGGTGCAGGACGTTGCGCGCGGGCGTGTGTGGACCGGCGCGCAGGCCATTGAGCTGGGACTGGTGGACCGGCTGGGCGGGCTGCAAACCGCCATCGCCGGGGCGCGTGAACTGGCCGGTCTGGAAGCGGACCAGCCGGTCCGCCTGCGCCGCTTCCCGGCCCAGCCCACCCCGTTTGAAGCCTTCCAGCAATTGTTCGGGATGAGTGCAGAGGGCGTGAGCGCCATTGCGCGCCTTGATGCGCTCCTGTCCCTGCCCGAGGTGCGCGCAGCCCTTGAAGCGCGCGAGCGCCCCGTGGGCGTCCAGCTCACCGCGCCCGACGCCGAAGCGCTGGGCCGCGACCCGGGCTAGGAAGCGCCGGAGACCAGCTTGCCGGCGAGGCCCGCTTCGATCAGCTCAATCGTCTCGGGCAGGCCGTACAGCGCCGCCAGCCCGCCAAAGCGCGGACCCTGGGACTGGCCCAGCAGGACCTCATAGAGCGCCTGGAACCAGTCGCGCAGGTTTTCAAACCCGGCATCCTTGCCGGCGGCGTAGACCTCGGTCTGAATGAGCTCGGCGTCGGTTTCAGCCGGATCCAGTGCGCGCAGGCGGACGATCAGTCCTTCCATGGCGGCGCGCTCGATATCGTTCGGGGCGCGGTACACCTTGGTGGCTTTGACCCGGTCCTCGTAATAGCGCAGCGCATAGTCCACCAGCCGGTCCAGGAACGGCTCGCGCGACGGATCGGCGTCGGGCGTATAGCGCGAGATGAAGCCCCAGACCTGTTCGCGGGTATGGGCGTTGGCCGCCGAGACCAGATTGAGCATGAGCGAAAAGCTGATCTGCGCGCCGACCGCAGGCGGCGCGCCGGCATGGATATGCCAGGCCGGATTCTCGACCTGCTGCTCGGGGCTCTGGCCCGGATACGCGGCCAGATGCTGGCGGTATTCGTCGACCGTCTTGGGGATCACGTCGAAATAGAGCTTCTTGGCCGTGCGCGGCTTCTGGAACATGTACAGCGCCAGGCTCTCCTGGGGCGCATAGGCCAGCCACTCCTCCACCGACAGGCCATTGCCCTTGGTCTTGGAGATTTTCTCGCCCTGCTCGTCCAGGAACAGCTCGTAGACATATTGCACCGGCGGCTCGACGCCGAGAATGCGGCAGATCTTCGAATAGATCGGCGCATTGGCCTGGTGGTCCTTGCCGAACATTTCAAAATCCACGCCCAGCGCCGCCCAGCGCATGCCGAAATCGGGCTTCCACTGCAGCTTGGTGTTTCCACCAGTGACCGGCAGGGTCACGTCGGTTCCGTCCTCATCCTCGAACGTGATGGTTCCGGCCTGCGCGTCGATGGCCTTCATGGGCACGTAGAGCACCCGGCCTGTGCTGGGAGAGATGGGCAGGAAGGGCGAATAGGTCTCCTGACGCTCGGCCCCCAGCGTGGGCAGCATCACTTTCATGATGTCGTCAAACCGCTCCAGCGCGCGCAGCAGCACGGCGTCAAACGCGCCCGACCGGTACTGCTCGGTGGCCGAGTAAAACTCGTAGGAGAAGCCGAACCCGTCGAGGAAGGCGCGCAGGCGAGCATTATTGTGCTGGGCGAAGCCCTCATGGGTGCCGAACGGGTCGGGCACATCGGTCAGCGGCTTGCCCAGATGCGCTTCGAGCATGGCCGTATTGGGCACATTGCCGGGGATTTTGCGCATCCCGTCCATGTCGTCAGAGAACGCGATGAGGCGCGTCGGATAGGCGTCACTGGTCAGGACGCGGAAGGCGTGCTGCACCATGGCGGTGCGCGCCACCTCACCGAACGTGCCGATATGCGGCAAGCCAGACGGGCCGTAGCCCGTCTCGAAAATGACCGCATCGCCCTGCAGCCCGGCTTTCTCCACCCGTTTGAGCACGGCGCGCGCCTGTTCGAACGGCCAGGCTTTGGCGTCGGCGGCGAGCGCAGCGAGATCGGTCATCGGTTCTGCATGTCCTGTGAAACGGGGAGCGGCGGGCAGCGAGTTAGGCCCGCCAGCCCGCCCGGTCAACCGGCGCAGGCAAGATCAGGCGGCGTCCTCCTCGTCGAATATAGCCTCGATGGGCTTTTCAAACACCCGCGCAATCCTGAACGCCAGCGGCAGAGAAGGATCATACTTGCCATTCTCGATGGAGATGATCGTCTGGCGCGACACGTCCAGCAGGTCGGCCAGATGCGCCTGGCTCCACCCGCGCTCCGCCCGCAAGGTCTTGAGATGGTTGTTCATGCGAAGCGCCGCGTCACCCAGACGCTCGCCAGCGTGTAGAACACGGCGAAGGCTGGGAACAGAAACACCGAAGCGAAATCGGGCAGGCCGGCATGCATGGCGACAAGTCCCCAACCCGTCGCGGCCACGAGCGTGGCGCCCGCGCCCATCGCGGTGGCGATGGTCTGCATCCGGCGCACCATCTCGTCGCTCTCGATGATGATGTATACAAACGCCACCAGCCATCCGGCGAGCAGGCCAATGGGCAGGCTTTGCAGCGCGCCCTTCACGAAACCTGACAGGCCGGGCGCGTAATTCACCGATACTTGCACCGCCACCACGTAAAGCAGCACCAGCACGACCTGCACCGGCATCATACGCAGGGCGCGCATCTCGGTCCGACTGGGCCGCACGGCGTTCGCGGCGGACATCGCCATGTGATTTTCGCGCAGCCACAACAGGAACATGAGCGCCGCGCCAGCGCCCAGGACGCTGATCAGGGTCCAGTCTTCGCCTTCAGCCAGCGCGAACGCAAAGGCGATGAATGCACCGATGAAGGTGAACAGCAGGATCAGCGCCAGCGTCCCGCTGGCCCGGATAGGATGCAGACGCTTGGCGTCCGCCGTCGCAGAATCAGAGGTCATTTCAGTGTCCTTCAGAGTGATAAGTTTGCCTTGAAGGCCGGCGCGTCCGGTGCGCCGGAGCGACAGGGTCTCACGTGTATCGGCGGCTGAGCGCGAAGAGCGAGGCGTAGTAGCCTGCGACCGCGAACACGACCGTGAAGGCGGGTTGGACGAGGTCCCACTGCATCAGCGCCGAAGCCACGGCCAGGCCGGACACGATCATCACCGCCCCGCCGCAGCCGATCGCCAGCGCCATCATGTGAATGCGCTGCTGTAGCTCGTCGAGCGCGCGCATGAGCACAACGAATTCGTATATCCCGAACGCCAGGCCGAACACCGCCAGAAGCGCCGCCACCGCGCGCCAGGCGCCGTCCGCGGGCGCGAGCGCGATCATGGCGAGCACGCCCGTCATCGCGACCGCCAAAATCGCCACGGACCGCCATATGTAGCGCCGCCGCGCGGCGGGAGGCGCGGTATGGGTTTCGGGAACCAGATTTATCATGCACGCGGCTCCATCCGCTCGCCTTCGCCCGTCTTTCGCGCGCCGGAGAACAGGCGCACCAGCCAGTGACGGTTGGCGACGGCTGACCAGCCGAGCAGGAAGAGGATGAGCCAGAAGGCCGCCTCGGTCGCCAGCGCTGCGACAATCACGCCAATGACAAAAACGCTGCGCGGCGCATCCAGGAAATAGGCTGCGCCCACCCCGGCCCAGGCCGAGACAACGGCGGCGCCGGCAATCCCGGCGAGGACAATGCGAAACTTGTTCAAACCCGACACGACGGATCTCCTTTGTAAAGCGTGCTTGACCTTCTGACGCAAAGGCCCCTTTACGTCAAGCACCCTTTACCAGAAAAAAACACCGGCCCCTTTCGGAGCCGGTGCTGGAAATCGATCAGACGTTTGTTTTCGTTACTTGTTCGGCTGTGGCGTGGTGCGCAGATAGGGTTTGATTTTCGTGTAACCCTTGGGGAAGAGCTTGTCCGCGTCGGCATCGGAAAGGCTCGGCACCACGATCACGTCCTCGCCATCGGTCCAGTTGACGGGCGTCGCCACCTTGTAGCCGTCGGTCAGCTGCAGCGAGTCGAGCAGGCGCAGCCCCTCATTGAAGTTCCGGCCGGCGCTGGGCGGATAGGTAAAGGTGGCGCGGATCTTCTTGTTCGGGTCGATGACATACACCGCCCGCACCGTCAGCTTGGGATCAGCCTTGGGGTGGATCATCTGATAAAGCGCCGACACCTTGCGGTCGGTATCAGCGATGATCGGGAAGTTCATGCGCACGCCTTGCGTCTCTTCAATGTCCCCGATCCAGGCTTTGTGGTCTTCCACGCTGTCTACAGACAAAGCGATGGCCTTGGCGTTGCGCTTGGCGAATTCGTCTTTCAGCCTGGCGGTGAAGCCGAGCTCGGTGGTGCATACCGGCGTGAAGTCGGCGGGGTGGGAGAAGAAGATCACCCATTGGTCGCCAATCCAGTCGTGAAACCGGATCGGACCCTCCTGGGTGTCGGCGGTGAAATCAGGGGCGACATCGCCCAGCAAAAGGCTCATGGAAAATCCTCCGTCAGAGTGTTTGCGGCCAGCGGCGAACACCGGTTAACGTGTGCATCCGCCGGGCGCCACACAAGAGGCCTCCCGCCCGGATTTAGAAAAACTGAACCTTGGCCCCGGAAAATCGACCATGCCTCACCTCATCCTCGTGCGTCACGCCAAAGCCGTCGAACGGATGGAGGCGGAGGACGATTTCGAGCGCGGCCTGACGGATCGGGGCCGCGCCGACGCCGCCCGTGCTGGCCAGGCCCTGGCTGAAGCCGGGCTGACGGCGGACCATGCGCTGGTCAGCCCGTCACGGCGCACGCGCGAAACCTGGTCGGTAATCGCAGACACGCTGGGCGCGCCGCCTGCGTCCGATCCCATGACGCTGTATCACGCCTCGGCCTCCATGCTGGAGCGCGCCGTGCTCGACGCGCTCGATGAAGGCGCGCGCTCGGTCGTGGTGGTGGGGCATAACCCGGGTATTGGCGGCTTCGCCCACACCCTGGCCGCCCAGGCGGCAGGCGGGCGGCGCATGCCGCCGGGCTGGCCCACCAGCGCGGCCGCCGCCTTCGAGGTTGCGCCGGGCGTCAAGGGCCTTGACGCCATCGCCCTGACCTTCGCCTTCGACCCCAAAGCCGCGACCTGATTCGCCTTTCAGGAGATTTTATGCTTTCCTGTTCGCCTGTGTGGGGCGGGCGGGGCCATGGACGGGTCACAGCCGGACAACCCGTTGCAGCTTGCACCAGCGGCCCGCCAGCGCCGGGGCGGCAGCACGCCATGCGCCCGCCGCGCGGCGTTTGACCTGCTTGAACGCCAGCCTCTGGCGAGCGCCGGCGCGCCATTGCGCCCGCCGATTGCACTGTGGGGCGGCCCTGCGGTGTTCCTGACAGGGATGACGATACTCGCGCCGGGGCTGGCGATCACGGCATCCCTGACGGTCGCCTTCGCATTTGTGCTCGCCATCACAGCGCTGCGCCTGGCCGCCAGCGTCTCGCCGCCGTGCTGGAGCCCGCGCACACCGCTCGCAGACAAAAACCTGCCGGTCATCAGCGTGATCGTCGCCCTGCACAACGAGGCCGAAGTCATGCCCGGCCTGATCGCGGCGCTGTCCCGGCTGAGCTACCCGGCGGACCGGCTCGACATTCTGCTGGCGCTGGAAGCGCATGATCTGACCACCCGCGCCGCCGCAAGGGCGGCCAGCCGCCGCATCGGCGCACGGGTTCTGGTGGCGCCGCCT
>JAIUMW010000035.1 GCA_022565365.1 Oceanicaulis sp. | reverse complement strand
CGGGGCGGTCGACACCGAGTTGATGCGCGAGCCCACGTTCGGGCCGCAGCTCTGCCTGATCCAGGCAGCGGGCGGCGCGCGCGAGGTGCTGATTGATCCGCTGGCTGAAGGGCTCGATCTCACCCCTTTCCATGAGCTGCTCACCGATCCGTCGGTGCTCAAGGTCTTTCATGCCTGCCGTCAGGACCTGGAGATTTTCTTCCACTCGGGCGGCGGGCTGATCCCCACGCCCTTGTTCGACACCCAGATCGCCGCCATGGCGGTGGGACTGGGCGATTCGATTTCCTACGACAATCTGGTGCGCGCCTATCTGGGCCAGGGCGTGGACAAGGGCTCGCGCTTCACCGACTGGTCGCGTCGGCCTTTGTCGGACGCCCAGAAAATCTATGCGCTGGCCGATGTGACGCTGTTGCGCGACCTGTTCCCGCAGCTGCGCGCCCAGCTCGCCGAGACCGGGCGCGAAGGCTGGCTGGCCGAAGAGATGAAGACGCTGACCGATCCAGCCACCTACCAGATGCGTCCTGAAGACGCCTGGAAGCGGCTGAAACTGCGCAAAACCACGCCCAAATGGCTGGCTGCGCTGAAAGCCGCCGCCGAGTGGCGCGAGCTTGAAGCGCAGACCCGCGACATCCCGCGCAGCCGGATCATGAAGGATGACGGGCTCTATGAGCTGGCTCAGGCCGCGCCGCAAAGCGTCGATGAGCTGGGCGCCCTGCGCGCGGTGCCCAACGGCGTTGAACGCTCCAAGCCGGCCGAGCGCCTGATCGCGCGCATGCAAATGGCGCTCGCTGATCCCAAGGCCTATGCCCCCAAACTCGACCCCGTGGCGCCCATCCCCACCAATATCGGTCCGGTGATCGAGCTCTTGAAAGTGCTTTTGAAGGCGGTGGCCGAAGACGCCGATGTGGCCCCGCGCCTGATCGCCACCATGCCCGATCTTGAACAGATCGCGGCGTTCGACGACGCCAAGGTCGCCGCCATGAGCGGCTGGCGGCGCAAGGTGTTTGGCGAAAAGGCCCTGCGTCTAAAGCGCGGCGAACTGGCCCTGGTGCTGGAAAACGGCAAGGTCGAAGTCGTCGAACTGGAATAGCGCCGCCGCGCAGGCTCTGGCATGCTGGCGTCCATGCCAACGCAGCCCTCTCCCGTCACAGCACAACGCGCCCGTCCCGCCGGCGGCGCCATGGCGCGCGCCCTGCTCGCGCTCGGCGTGATGTTTTTCCCGCTGGGGATCACCCTGCCCGTGATGGAAACCACGCGGCTGTGGGTGTTCAGGGACAGCTATTCGCTGCTGGGCGCCGTGGGCAAGCTGCTCGAAGCGGGCGAGTGGCGGCTGGGCCTGCTGGTGGCCTTGTTCTCGATAGGCGCGCCGCTGGCCAAGATGATCATGGTGGCGACCTTGCACGCCCGCCCGGCGGGCGCCGAAGGCGGATGGCTCGCCCGGTGGGTGGAGCGCCTGGGCAAATGGTCCCTCACCGATGTGCTGGTGGTCGCCTTGCTGATCGTGATCTGGTCGGGCGGCGCCATGGTGACTGTGGTCAGCCAGCCCGGCCTGTGGTTCTTCACCCTCAGCGCGGTGTGCCTGATGCTGGCGTCAGGGCTGATCGTGCGCGATCTGACGCCCGCCGCTCGGGCCTGACGGCCCATGCGCATTTCAGCATCATTGAAAGCATGAGAATGGTCGGAGCGGCCGGATTCGAACCGGCGACCCCTGGTCCCCCAGACCAGTGCGCTAACCGGGCTGCGCCACGCTCCGATACCAAGTCGTCCGGGCCAGGCCCGGGTCCCGGCCCTCGGCGCCGGGAGGCGTCTTATAGGCGGGCCGCGCGGGTCCGGCAACCGGGCGCGGCGCCCGCGTGAACGCGGCGCGCAAACGCCGGCTCAGCTGGCGGCGTCAAGCACCTGATCGAGCCTGGCGCGCGCAAGCTTCAGCCGCTCCAGCGCCCGTTGGGCTGTGGCCTGCTGACCGGAGGTGAGCGCGGCGGCGCGGTCAGGGGCAATGTCGGCGGGCCAGTCCTCGTCGTCGCGCAAATCCACCGGTTGAACCGTCTGTGGTTCCGCCTGCGGCTGCGGCGTTTTCACCGGCGGGGCGGCGTCACCGCGGTCTTCGGCGCTGGCCTCGGCTGGCGCGGCGGGATGCGCTGCAGCGCCATCGGCAAGCGCGCACACGCCAGCCACGCCGTGGTCCTTGAGATATTTCTGAGCGCCCTTGATCGTATAGCCTTCTTCATAAAGAAGATGCTTCAACCCCTTGATAAGGCTGACGTCATGGGGGCGATAAAGCCGCCGCCCTCCGGCCCGCTTGACCGGCTTGATCTGGGTGAATTTGCTTTCCCAAAAGCGCAGTACATGGGCCGGCAGGCCAGCTTCCTCGCCCGCTTCTGAAATCGTCCGGTAGGCGTCCGCAGACTTGCCGCTCATGCGCGCGTCCTAGCGTGACAGAGCCGTATCGACCCTGTCCTTGAGAACCTGGGAGGGTTTGAACACCAGGACCCGCCGCGGTTCGATCGGCACTTCCTGGCCCGTTTTCGGATTGCGGCCCACGCGGCCATTCTTGTCGCGCAGCACGAACGAGCCGAACGATGAAAGCTTGACCGCTTCGCCGTCAACCAGCGTGTCGGCGACCAGATCAAGCACGGCTTCTACCAGTTGAGCGCTTTCCTGCCGGGAGAGCCCAACCTCCCGGTTGACCGCATCAGCCAGATCCGCCCGCGTCAGTGTCTTGGAACCCATATGTCATCCCCTAACCTGTCCTGCACTCTGCACGTTACGGCCAGCGGCGCGGCAAGGTCAATGTTAACCATAATCACAGGGTTAGTAGCGCGCTAACGCCGCGCCCCAGGTAAAGCCGCCGCCCATCGCTTCCATCAGCCCCAGATCGCCGCGCTTGATGCGGCCATCGCGCACCGCCACGTCAAACGCCAACGGGATCGAGGCGGCCGAGGTGTTGCCGTGCTGAGCCACTGTGGAGATGACCCGCTCATGCGGAATGTCCAGCCGGTTGGCGACACCCAGCAGGATCCGCTGATTGGCCTGGTGAGGCACGAACCAGTCGATATCGGCGATGGCGACGCCCGCCATCTCGGCCAGCTCGCTCATCGAACCGGCGATCTTGCTCACGGCGTGGCGGAACACCTGATTGCCCTGCATGCGCAGGAGCCCGACCGTCTTGGTGCGCGACGGCCCGCCATCGCCATACAGCATGTCGCAAAACGCGCCGTCCGAGCGCAAATGGGTGCGGATGACGCCCTTGTGGTCTTCGCGCGAGCCGGGCTCGGCAGTCATCACCACAGCGCCCGCCCCGTCGCCGAACAGGACGCAGGTGGTCCGGTCGGTCCAGTCGAGAATACGCGAGAAGGTCTCTGCGCCGATCACCAGCGCGGTGGTGGCCTGACCGCAGCGGATGAAGTTGTCCGCCGTCGCCATGGCGTAGAGAAAGCCGGAACACACCGCCTGCACATCGAAGGCGCAGCCGCGTTTGACGCCCAGCTTCTCCTGAACAATGGTGGCGGTCGCCGGGAAGGTCAGATCGGGCGTCGCGGTGGCCACGATAATCAGATCAACGTCGGCGGCTGACAGTCCGGCATGCTCAAGCGCGCGGCGCGCTGCTTCGGCCCCCAGATCGGACGTGTATTGCCCGTCCGCCACGATATGGCGCTGAGTGATGCCGGTGCGCTCGCGAATCCACTGATCAGTGGTTTCCACGATGGCTTCCATGGCGGCATTGGTCAGCACCTTGTCCGGCAGACACGATCCGACCCCGGCGATGCGCGAATATATCTCGGTCACGCTGATTCCTTTTGCGCCTGATCCGCCCCACCGTCAGCCGGCGCCTCAAGGGCGGCCAGGCGCGCCAGATTGGTTTCGATCTCGCTCAGGAAATGGCTGTCGGCCATTTCCAGCGCAATGCGCAGCGAGGTGGCGAAGCCTGCGGCGTCCGTACCGCCGTGGCTTTTGACGACCACACCATTCAGCCCCAGAAACACGCCGCCATTGACGTTGCGCGGGTCCATCCGGGCCCGCAACTGCTTGAGCGCGCCCAGCGACAAGAGCGCCGCACCGGCCTTGGCCAGGAGCGAGCTGGTCATGGCCTCCCTCATCCAGCCGCCGACCAGGCGGGCAGTGCCCTCAGCGGTCTTCAGCGCGACATTGCCCGTGAAGCCGTCGGTCACACCCACATTCGTGGCGCCCGCCGAAATATCATCGCCCTCGACAAAGCCGCGATAGTCCATGTCCAGTCCCGCGGCGCGCACCAGTGCGTCGGCGTCGCGGATCACCTGGCTGCCCTTGAGCTCTTCCTGACCGACATTCAGCAGGCCCACTGTCGGGCGCGCCACGCCGTGCATGGCGCGGTGAAACGCCTCGCCCAGCACGGCGAACTCCACCAGCTGGGCCGGGGCGCAATCCACATTGGCGCCGACATCGAGCACGGTGGAGAAGCCGGTGGGCGCGGGCCAGCTGGCGGCGATGACCGGCCGGTGCACGCCCGGCTTCATGCGCAAGATCACTTTGGAGATCGCCATCAGCGCGCCGGTATTGCCCGCAGACACGGCGACCTGGGCCTCCCCGTCCTTGACCGCGTGCACCGCGTTCCACATCGAGGACCCGCGCGAGCGGCGCACCGCTTCGGACGGCTTGGCGGACATGTCCACCTCGGTGTCGGTGTGACGAATTTCGCTGACGCCACGCAGCACCTCATGGCCCGCGATCAGCGGCCCCAGCACGTTTTCATCACCGTGGAACATCAGCCGCACCTTGCGGCGGCGGGCGTTCAGGAACAGCGCCGCCCCGTCCACCACGCTCTTGGGCGCGTGATCACCCCCCATGGCGTCAAGCGAGAGAACCAGTCCTGCTGTCATATCAAATCCGGACAAAATGAATGGCCATGCCGCCTGCCTGAAGGCGGCGCGCGCACCTTACCTTGCGCCTTTCGCGATGCAAACCGCGTGCGCTCAGCCGGTCAGTGATCGGGCGAAGCGCGGCGCCTCGCCCTCAATCAGGGCGTCCGGCGTCTGCCCGGCGAGCTGTCCGGATGAATCCAGCGCATATCGGGCGAACGCGGCCGCACGCGCGCCAGCCTCGGCCTCGGGATCGCAATCGAACATGTTACGGGCGATCGCCTCGGCCAAAGCGGCTTCATCCCCGGCCGCGAGCGCGGCTTCATAGGCTTTGGCGCGGCCGTAAAACGCCTCGCCCATCGCCTTGATGCGCTTGCCGACGGAGAGATCGCCCGTGCCCATTTCGCGCAAGGCGGCGTCCATGTCATCGAACATGATGTCGAACACCAGCTGCGCCAGGTGCTTTCCGGGCTCGCCCCCGTCGCGCAAGCGGCGAAACAGCAAGATGGCGTGCAGCACGATCAGGTCAAACCGCCCGTCCACCGTGTCCGGCGCCCCGTGCGGGCCATACAGCGCAGGCTTTCGCGCCGCATCGAGCACCTCGTCATACAGGACGCGCGCACGCGCTCTCAGGGGGTCTTTGGCGAACACCCGGCCGAACATGCGCGAACATCTCCCAATCAGGCGCGCTTGAAGCTATGGTCAAGGCAAGGTACGTCAATGCGACGAGCCGCAAGCACGCTTGCGGCGTTTTGACAGCGTTGGCAGGAGAGTTCCCTGGCCTTTCGCCGCGCCCTCATCGCCTCGGCCATCATTCTGGCCGGTGGGCTCGCCACGGCCTGTAACCCGACCCTTCGCAATCATGGCTTCCGCTTTCCTGATGGCGAGATGCCCGCGATCACCGCTGGCGAGGACACCCAGGCCACCGTTCTGGCGTCGCTGGGCAGCCCGTCCACGCGCGGCATGTTCGATGACGACACCTGGTATTACATCGCCGATACGCGCGAATATCTGGCCTATCTGCGCCCCGAAACCCGCGAACGCCGCGTGATCGCGGTGCGGTTTGACGGCTCTGGCGTGGTCAGCGCGGTGGACGAGTACGGGCTGGAAGACGGGCGCGTGGTGGCCTTTGTGGGCCGCGAAACGCCGACCCGCGGCCGCGAGCTGTCGGTGCTCGAACAGCTTCTGGGCAATGTGGGCCGCCCGTCCGCCGATCAGTTCGGCGGCCAGCAGAACCTGCCCGGCGGCGCCGGCGGTCCGCGCCGTCAATAGGAATAGCGTCTCATGGATCTGGTGATTGCGGCCCCGGCCCTGGTGACAGCGCCGGTGGAGGGCGGCGGGGCGTTTCCCGTGCGCCGGATCTATTGCGTCGGGCGCAATTACGCCGACCACGCGCGCGAAATGGGCGCCGATCCCACGCGCGAAGCCCCCTTCTTCTTCTCCAAGCCGCGCGATGCGCTGGCGCCGGGCGGCGCCAGCCCCTATCCGCCAGCCACCCGCGATCTGCATCACGAGGTGGAGCTGGTGCTGGCGCGGGGGCGCGGCGGATCGGACCTGACGCCGGACGACGCCGCCGCCGGCATCTGGGGCGCAGCGGTCGGAATCGATTTCACCCGCCGCGATTTGCAGGCAGAGGCCAAGGCCAAGGGACGCCCGTGGGACACCGCCAAGGGCTTTGACGCCTCCGCGCCCATCGGGCTAATCCGCCCCGGCCCCGCGCCGCAATCGGGCGCCATCACGCTGTCGGTGAATGGCGAGGTCCGTCAGAGCGGCGATCTTTCCGACATGATCTGGTCGTCTGCTGAAATCCTCAGCCATTTGTCAGCGCTGTTCGAGCTGGCGCCAGGCGATCTGGTGTTTACCGGCACGCCTGCCGGCGTGGGCGCAGTCAGCATCGGCGACACGCTGGACGCGTGCGCCGGCGATCTGCCGGGCCTGAAGGTCACAATCGCGCCGCGCGCCTGACCTTGCCGCGGCTCATGTGCAGGTCTAGACCGGCAGCCCATCTGCGAGCGGAGCATGTCATGAGCGAGCGCATTCGCACGTCGGTCGACCTTGAAGGCGAAAACATCCACTGGGACCCGCGCGACGGCCTGTCCTACAGCAAGTATCTGGGCATAGACGCGCTGCTCTCGGCCCAGACGCCGCTGACGGACGAGCACGACGAGATGATGTTCATCATCATCCACCAGGCCAGCGAGCTGTGGCTGAAGCTGTGCCTGCACGAGCTCAATGGCGCCATCACCCATGTCCAGCGCGACGAGGTGGGCCCGGCCCTGAAAATGCTCGCCCGCTTCGCCCGCATCCAGGAACAGCTCTCCCAGTCCTGGGCGGTGCTGGCGACCATGACACCGTCCGACTATCTGCGATTCCGCGACAAGCTCGGCCATTCGTCGGGGTTTCAGAGCTGGCAATACCGCTGCATGGAATACCGGCTGGGCAACAAGAACCCGGCCATGGCGCGCGTCTTTAACAAGGAGCCCGAGGCCCAGGCCCGGGTGATGGCGGCGCTCAATGCGCCCAGCCTCTATGACGAGACGCTGGCCATGGCGGCGCGGCGCGGCCTGCCCGTGCCCGCCGGGGTGCTGGGGCGCGACTTTGCCAAGTCCTATGAACCGTCTGACGGCGTGGAGGCGGTCTGGCGCACGGTTTATCAGGACACGGCGCGCTGGTGGGAGCTCTACGAGTTCGCCGAGAAGCTGGTGGATGTGGAGCAGAAGTTCGCGCAATGGCGCTTCAATCACATGAAAACCGTTGAACGCATTATCGGTTTTCGCCGCGGCACCGGGGGCAGTTCGGGCGTGTCCTATCTGGTCAAGGCCCTTGATCTGCGTGTCTTCCCCGAGCTTTGGACCGTGCGCACCGCGCTCTGACATCACAAGGTAACCCGATGCATTTTGGCGTGTTCGACCTGTTCAAGATCGGCGTTGGCCCGTCGAGCTCCCACACGGTGGGGCCGATGAAGGCCGCGCGCGCATTTCTGGAGCGCGTGGAGGCCGATCACGGGCTGGAGGCGGTGACGCGGGTGCAAGCCGAGGCCTATGGCTCGCTGGCGCTGACCGGATCGGGCCACGCCACCGACAAGGCGATCCTGTGGGGACTGGAGGGCGTGCGCCCCGAAGAGGCCGATCCCGCCGCCCTGCCCGCCATGATCGAGCGTATTCTGGAGACGAATGAGCTGCGCCTGCTGGGCGGCCACGCCATCCGTTTTGACCGCCAGCGCGATCTGCTCATGAAGGGCGATGTGCGCCTGCCCTTCCACTCAAACGCCATGAAATTCATCGCCTTCAATGATGAAGGCGATGTGGTGCGCGAGGAGCTCTGGTATTCCATTGGCGGCGGGTTTGTCATCGATGAGGCCGAGGCCGGGCGCAATTCCGCCGCTGAAGCCCATACCGGCGAGCCCTACCCGTTTGATAATTGCGACCAGCTCCTGGCGATCTGCGACCGCGAGGGTTTGAGCGTTCCAGACGTGATGATGGCCAATGAAACCGCCTTCCGGCCTGAAGCCGAGGTGCGCGCCCATATCGCCGGGATCGCGGCGGCCATGGAGGCCTGCATCGAGCGCGGCACGCGCATGGACGGCGAGCTGCCCGGCGGCCTGCGCGTGCAGCGCCGGGCCCCCGGCATGCGCCGCAAGCTGATGGCGGCGGCGGCCCGCGCCGAAACCGATCCGCTTGCGTCCATGGAATGGGTCAATCTGGGGGCCATGGCGGTCAATGAAGAGAATGCGGCCGGCGGCAAGGTGGTCACCGCCCCGACCAATGGCGCAGCGGGGATCATCCCGGCTGTGGCGCGCTATTATGACCGGCATCACCGGCGCAGCGGGGATGACAACGCGATGGCGCGCTTCTTCCTGACCGCAGCGGCAATTGGCGCCCTGTACAAGAAGAACGCCTCCATCTCCGGCGCCGAGGCCGGCTGCCAGGGCGAGGTGGGGGTGGCCTGCTCCATGGCGGCCGGGGGTCTCGCAGCCGCGCTCGGCGGCTCAAACCGCCAGATCGAGAACGCCGCCGAGATCGCCATGGAGCATAATCTGGGCCTGACCTGCGATCCGGTGGGCGGGCTGGTGCAAATCCCCTGCATCGAGCGCAACGCCATCGGCGCGATCAAGGCGATCAACGCCGCGCGCCTGGCCCTGATCGGGGACGGCGCCTTCAAGGTGAGCCTGGATCAGGTGATCGAAACCATGCGCCAGACCGCCCTCGACATGTCCGACAAGTACAAGGAAACCTCGACGGGGGGCCTCGCCGTCAATGTGCCAGTGTGCTGACGGGATCGGGACCTGACCCACGTTCGGGCACAGGGCCGAGATTCGCCGTCACCAGCGCCGATTCCATGTAAATGCCACGGAACAGATGCGCGCTGAGTGCGCTGAGCGCGAGGTAGGCTGCTATAGCGGCCACCGACAGCATTGAGCCGCCGGACCGCCCGGCAATAACATTGTCAAACCGGGCAGGCGCATTGGCCACCCCGTTGAACAGCTCGAAGACGATCCAATTGACCGCCCCGAGAAACAGCATCGCCGCCGCAAACCCCCACAAATGCCGGCGCACGCCGCCAAATCCGTGAAAGACCGACATCTGCCCGCGCACCATTGTCAGCGCGACGCCGCACATGAAGCGGTAGATGATGACAAACAGGATCAGGAAGACCGGCGCGCCAGCAAGCGTCATCACAGCGGGCGATGCCCCCAGCCCTTCCGACAGCAGAAGGCCGAACGGCATGACCACGATCATGCCGCAGATGCCCACGATGGAGATCAGCAGCCAGGCGACTACCAACGCGCCGAGCATGAGGCCCTCTTCCTCTCCCAGCCGCCACGGCAGTCCGGCGCGCGTCGGCTTGCCGGCCAGAAAGCGCTGCCAGGCGGCCTCCCACATCAGCAACGCAAGGAGAGCGCCTATGATCGCGCACGCCGCCAGTGGCCCCTGCTGCCATCCCGCCGGCTTCGTCGCCATGAAGGCCGGCCAGGCGAAACAGGCAAAGCCCGTAAACAACCCGATCACCGCCGCGTCCATGGCGATCAGGCGCGCCGCCTCGGCGGGACGCGCGGCCACCGTCCGCACGAAACGGCTCAACGCCCCGGTGATAGTGAACCGGTCAATGTTGTAGATGTCGGTCATGGCCCCTCCTGCTTCAGGGCCAACCGTGCTGCAGCTTCTCCGCGAATTCAAGCTTCCGGTTGCGCTTCAGACGCTTTATTGGCGCATCGGCGCAAAGCCACAACCCCGATCACCAACGCCAGTAATCCCATCGCCGCCATCTGGCCGAACACCTGGGGCGGCAGGCCCGCCCCCGCGCCGCCCGTGCCGGTGGCGGAGGTGAGGACGCGCGACAGGATCTCGCCTGCATCGACGTCCGGGCTGATCATATAGAGCGTGATGGCCGGGACGGTTACCGCGAGGGCGTTGAACATGCCATGAGCGCCGCAGGCCTCGATGATGGAGCCGCGCCACAGGCACAGCATGGCGAAGACCAGCCCGGTCAGGCCCAGCGTCGCCAGGGCTGCGATCCCGAACACCAGGCCGGACACCAGGACGTGAACGTGCAGCAGCATAAACGCCACGCTGGTGACGATCACACCGGTCCTCAGCCCCCAGCGGGCGGTGAGCGCGCTCATCAGCCAGCCCCGGAACACCAATTCCTCCACCGCGCCCTGAATGAGGAAACCCAGCGTCACCAGTGCAAGAATTCCGGCGAAAGCCAGCGGCACTGCGCGGGTCTCGGCCACCTCCGCAACGCCCAAAGGGGATGCGTCGCCCGGCCCCATCACGGCAATCGCGGCCACCGCGCCCAGGCTGGTCAGCATCATCATGAGCACGCCCGCAACCAGTCCCAGCGCGAACCGCCCGCCCGCCCCCCGCCAGCTGAGGCCGAGGCTGGCGGCGCCGCGCCGCTCCACCAGACCCGCCCAGACGGCCGTCAACACCGCCCACAGGACGAACTGGCCCAGCAAAAAGGGCATAAGATCGACGACCTCCGGCGGCCTCCCGCCCGCTTGCAGCGTCAGCCAGACCGTGCTGATGATCACCGGCAGGCTGGACAGGGCGTATCCGCCGATCAGAACGCCGATGGACGCCGCACCGGGCAGGCTGCGCGCGCCCTCTGGCCAGGGCGCGTAAAGCGCCGGCTGCGTCATGCGCGCGAGTCTTTAGCGGTGGACAGCTCGCTCGCATGCGCCGGGGCGCGCCAGGCCAGCGTGACGCCAATCCCGCGCATGATAGCCGCCGCCACCACGTAGAGCCCGGATATGGCCAGCGCATCTGCGGCCAGCCAGAGCGCGGCGCCGGGCGTGTCGAACAAGCCCGCGAAGGCGGTGTAGGGATGGATGAAACTGTCCGGGTCCCGCGCGGGGTTAAAGCCGAGCGCCATCATCTCCCAGTACGCGCGCAGCACGGGAGACCAGTTCTGTCCAATCTGCACAAAGCCCGCTACCAGCGCCCCATAGACCATGAGCGCGATAACCCACGCAGCGAGTATGCGCCACAGCGCCCCCTTCGTTGCGCGCCATGCCGAGCCCGGATCGAGGGTGCGGTGCATTACCGCTAGCGCAGGAAGAGCGGAGAACCTGGCAAGCACAGCGCCGACGGCGAAATACGGAAGCAGCGCGAGGGGAATTGCGATCAGATATACCCAGACAGATCCGGCCATCCAGCTGCCTGCGCTCATCAGCGAAAATGCGGCCAGCCCTATCACGAACATGATCAGGAGCGACGCAATCAGTCCGCCGAAATAGATCCCGAACACAACCAGGTAGGACAAGAACAGGAAGCCCGGCTCGGACCATCGCATGGCCCACGGCCGCGCCTCGTTATTGTACAACCGCAGCCAGGCTGTCTCGAGCCAGAACCAGAGCGGGAAGGACAGAAGCGGGTAGATAATCATGATCAAATTGGCGCGCAGCACCTCGGCGTTGAACTCCAGCCCGTCCTGGCTGGCCCGTTCAAGCGCGTCACCGAACCCGGCGTAGGCATAGGTAAGCAGCCCGGTCAGCACAGCCTGAAAAACCACCGCTACGAGCGCCACACGGAAAAAGGCGGCCGGGCGCCGGCGCAGCACCACCAGCCACAGGCCAAGCGCGGCCCGGACCGAAAACCGCGCCGGCGGCGTGTCGCGCGCTGTCATCCGGCCGGCTCGGGATCCGGAGCGGACGATGGGTTGGCGCTGTCAGCAGAGGCCGGCGCAGCCACCGCCTCGGCCGCGCCACGGCGGCGCGCCACATAGGCGCCAACGCCATGCCACAAGCCCTCGAACGCGATCTGGAAGATGAACTGGGCGATCACGACAATGCTCACCATCACAATGCCCAGGGGTGAGGTCAGCGTCTCGCGCAGGAGGGCCAGGATTTCAGACGGGTCTGGCTCGCTGGCCGTTTCAAGCGCCATAAAGGCCCCGACCAGGTCTGAGGCGGCGAACAGGACAGCCACCTGCTGGATCATTGACACGACAATATAGCCGGCGATCCAGACGCCGATGAGCGTGAGATAGGACAGGAACATCATGCCGGCGACGCCCTTGGACGCCGGTATCGCACTGAACAGGCGGAACCCCCGATCGTGGACAGAGAGCGCCGGGGCGGCGGCGAAGCGCAGGCACAAAATGATCAGGAGCACGGCGCCAACAAGCACAAGGAGCGTGCCCACCAGCGCCCCGACTGCAATGCCGCCCGCGCCGTCAATTCCGCCCAACAGGGCGGCCCCGCCGAGGAAGAGGATCAAGACCGCCAGATAGCCGACGAACCAGAAGGTGACGAATACGGCATTTACCCCGAACAGGCGCAGCTCATCCAGACCGAGGCGGAAGGGGAAGACAGGCTTGATCTCGTCACGCGTCAGCAGACGCAGCCATGCGCCCTGCGCCGCCAGCGACAGCAACAGGAAGCCGATCCCCACGAGCGTGAACAGGCCTGACGATCGCAGCAGCGTCTGAACGACGAGCGCGTCGTCGGTCATGTCGTTTTCCAGCGCCAGCGTAAAAACGGGCCAGAAGGCGATGAAGAGCATGACCGTCAGGACGCAGACCAGCACCATTTGCCAGAAGCCGATCCACAGCGCGGCCATGGGGCGGCGCGCCGCCACTTTGAAAAAGTGGAATGTGGCGTCCACAAAATCGTATTTCGGTTTGGTCATTACCTCCCCCCCGGGTCACACGGCGAAACGACTGAGCGCAGGTTTTATCAAGCCCGGCGCGCCGCGTCTCGTAAAATTAACCCGGCAGAGGGGAATCTGAGGGAAGTTTAATGTAGAGCGCGCCCAGCGCCGCGGCGCCCGGCGCGATCACCAGCGTCAGTTTCAGCGCGCCATGCACCGCGCCCAGCACCGTCACCATCAGCAGCGAGCCGGTCTCGGCGCCCAGATGGGACGCGCCGGGCCAGACTCCGGACATTTCATGCGCGGCGGCGTTCAACAGGACGAGGATCGCAGCTCCGGGCGCCGCAGCCAACAGCAAGGTCAGGGCGATCTGGATCCAGCGCTTTGACGAGGCCGGCCAGATGGACAAAACCCGCACCCGCCCGCTGTGCAGCGTCGCAGGCACGCTAACGGCCAGACGGGCGACCAACCATAGCGAGAAGCCGGTGAAGACGGCGAGCAATACGACGGCCACCACCCATTCACCGGTCCCGAACAGGGCGTAAATGTCGACCAGACCGCCGGGCGGCTCTGCGTTGACGTCCACATTGATGACGGCCAGGGCGGTGAACATGAACATCACCGCCAGGCCCGCCGTGCCCAGCACGGTGAACAGCAAAACCCAGATCAGCGCCATCACGCCCAGAACGCGCCGCTCGTCACCGCCTGCGGCCAGGCGCGCGGGCTGGCCCAGACCGATGCGGGTGAACGCGGCGAGCGCCGGAACCGTCGCCATAAACCCGATCACCATGGCCCCGAGCCAGTGCCAGAGCGGCGCCTCGCCGGCGGCCAGCCGGAAGGCCGTGAACGATTCCAGCGCGTAGGCGAGCGCATAGATCGCGGCGGCGCCCAGCGCGATGGGGGCATGGCGCATAACGCTGGCAAGACCGGTACGGGCGGCGGAGGCATCAATCAGGTTCATGGCGCGGGACGTAGACCGAAACCGCCGCTGCGCCAAGCGGGTGCGTGCTCAGGGCGCAGGCGCGCCGTCCAGGCAGATGTCGCGGGTCTGCCTGTCCTGGTCATATACGGTGAGGCAGGGGTCGAACACGAAGTAGTGCAAGCCACGGTAAGCCGACGATTGGCGAAAATTATACGTTCCAGTGATTTCCGGGGCCCGCGCCCTGACCCTGTCCGGATAGGCGTAAACGGCCTGCAGCGGCGTATAGGCCCCATTGGGATTGCGGGTCCGGGCGATCAGGATGCCGGCCTGCGGCAAGGCGGGGTCAGCCTCCAGCGCTGGCAGTATGTCCGGGCAGTTGCGCGCCCGCCGTGGGCGCGGGTTGGTGAGAAAAGGCGATCTGGCGTATCGCGGGTCCAATCGCGGCAATCGCCCCAGCTCGATGCCATATTCGCGCGTTAGCCTGCGCTCGTTCACGGTGAGCCCCCCGGCTGCCCGGTCCAGCTGCCTGGCGGCCCAGAAGAAGTAAGATTGAGGCTCTTGGATCTGGCCAGCAAGCCCCACGACACCCGCTATGAAGGCCAGCCGCGCGCCATCGCGTGTGACCAGACATCCCTCGACCGTCAGCGCGTCATAGGCCGCCGCCGCGTGCGTCCCCGCCTCGCCCAGGCGGCCTTCATTCCAGGCCCCAGCCGCCGCCTCGGCCAGCGAGCGCGCGTTAGCCCGTTCTTCGGTGACGGACGTGGCGGCGAGCGCGAGGAATAACAGACCGATCATGAGCCTCAATCCGCCATACGGAAGTCGAGAGTTGTCTGGACACCTTCATGGTCTGTGGGCACGCCGTCGACCAGCCTGGGCTCATAGCGCCAGGTGCGCACGGCCCGCAGCGCGGACTCACCAAAGACGGGATGAGGCGCGGAGAACACCACTTCGGCATCCCTGACGCGGCCATTGGCGCCCACGGTAAATGTAACCAGCGCCACGCCGTCAACGCCCGCGGCGGCGGCCTGCGGCGGGTAATCCGGCGCCCGCCGATTGATGGGCCGGGCGGGCCGGTTGTTGGGGTCAGGCGCAGCAGCTTCCCTGACTTCTTCCTGCTCGGCCTCGGCAAGTTCGGTTTCGGCGGCCTCCTGGGCCGGGGCGCTGATAAATCCTGCGTCCGCCAGCCGGGAGATCAGCTCGCGGCGCTCGCCCGCCGTCAGCCGCGAACGCGCATAGCGCGACCAGATGTCCGTGACCGTCATCAAATGCCCGCCCTGGTCCTGCTCCCGGAACAGATGGTCAGCCACGGCGAGCCACCAGGCGGAGTCGGAGTGGCGGCGGCGCAAGGCGCTCTCAACACCGGCATAGAACGCCATCAGGCCGGATGACGTGAAGTTCTCAATGCTATAGGGTTCCATGACGTCCAGCGCCTCCAGGGACGCGCTGCCGGCCTGGCTGAGCGAGCCGTCCCGCCAGTGCGTGCGTGCGCGCAGCATCAAGGCCGATACGATATCCTTGTCCCGATCCGGGTTTGCGCCGGGAGGGCCTGCTGCAGCCAGCACCTGGTCGACACCGCTCAAGGTCCCGCGAGAATTTTCTTCGTTGAAATGAGTAACAGCGATCAGCGCGAGCATGCGCACCTGGCTATTTGTCTGGCTCTCTCCCATCTCCCCATACAGGCTGGCGGCCAGGCCCAGCACGGCGCGTGCTTCGGGAAACTGGCCACGGATAAAGGCAAACTGTCCGGCCGTGTCTGCCAGTATCGCCCTCGTTTCCGTATCAACACCCTCTGATTCAGCCGCGCGGTGAGCCTCCATAGCGGCATCGCCCGCAGCCTGGCTGTCGCCAGCCTCCCTCGCGGCCAGATAGCGTCCCCATGCCTCCGCTACGGCTTCCGGCAGATACGCAGCCTCGTCATCCCGGGCGATCGCGGACGAGGCGGCCGCTGCAAACATCACCGCCGACACCAGACAGGCTGTGATACATTTCATCGTGTTCGCCTTCCCGATTTCTCCCGACAAGGGAACCTGTAAAGACACTCAGCGTCAACTTGAAACCGCGTCACACCGGGCTTTCGCACGGGGGCCGCGCCGCTTATATCTGCCGCCCATGACACACCCGATACACATTATTGGCGGCGGCATGGCTGGATGCGAAGCGGCCTGGCAGGCGGCTGAGGCCGGCGCGCGCGTCGTGCTGCACGAGATGCGCCCGGTGCGCGCGACTGAAGCCCACCAGACCGACGGGCTGGCCGAGCTCGTGTGCTCCAACTCCTTCCGGTCTGATGATCACGAGACCAATGCTGTCGGACTTCTCCACGAGGAAATGCGCCGCGCGGGCTCGCTGATCATGGCCAAGGCGGGAATCGCGCGCGTGCCCGCCGGCGGCGCGCTGGCGGTGGACCGTGAGGTGTTCAGCCAGGCCGTGACGGGTACATTGGAGGCCCATCCGCGTATCAAGATTATTCGCGAGGAAGTCGCCGGCCTGCCGCCCGAAGACTGGGACAGCGTGATCATCGCCACCGGCCCCCTCACCTCGCCCGCGCTGGCCGAAGCGGTGCACGGGCTGACGGGTGAAGGCGAGCTCGCCTTCTTCGACGCCATCGCGCCGATCATCCACGCCGACAGCATCGATATGGGCGTGGCCTGGAAGCAGTCGCGCTATGACAAGGGCGACACCGAGGAGGACAAGGCCGCCTATATCAACTGCCCGATGGACCGGGATCAGTACGAGGCCTTCATCGACGCGCTGATCGCTGCGCCCAAGACCGAGTTCAAGGATTGGGAGAAGGACACGCCCTATTTCGACGGCTGCCTGCCGGTCGAGGTGATGGCCGAGCGCGGGCGCGAGACCCTGCGCCACGGGCCGATGAAGCCGCGCGGCCTGACCACCGCCCATAACCCGGATGAAAAACCCTACGCCGTGGTGCAGCTGCGCCAGGACAATGCGCTGGGCACGCTGTTCAACATGGTCGGCTTCCAGACCAAGATGAAATATGGCGCGCAAGCCGATGTATTCAGGATGATTCCGGGGCTTGAGAGCGCCAGCTTTGCACGCCTCGGCGGCATTCACCGCAACACCTTCCTCAACTCGCCGCGCCTTCTGGACGGCGTGATGCGCCTCAAAGCGCGCCCGTCCTTGCGCTTCGCCGGTCAGATCACCGGGGTGGAGGGCTATGTGGAGAGCGCGGCCATGGGGCTTCTCGCGGGCCGCTTCGCCGCCGCCGAGCGCCTGGGCCAGACCATAACGCCCCCGCCGTCCACCACGGCGCTGGGCGCGCTCCTGACTCACATCACCACGGGCCATGTGCCGGGCCGCAAGGGCGCATTCCAGCCCATGAACGTGAATTTCGGCCTGTTCCCGGAAATGGAAGGCCCCAGCCGCGGCCCCAATGGCGAACGCCTGCGCGGCGCCGCCAAGGCCCAGGCGAAAAAACGCCTGATGACCGCTCGGGCGCTGGCCGATCATGAGGCGTGGCTGAAGGGCGCGATGGCTCAGGCGGCGGAGTAGCGCCGCCGCCTTACCCCGCCAGATGCGACGCCTGCTCCGGCTCGCCCGCAGCGGCGAGGGTTTCGGCCACCGCGCATTGCGCTCTCGTCGTCTTGCCACAAATGCGTAGCGAGGCTTCCAGCTGCGCCTCGATCTGGCGCAGATCGGCGATCTTGGCCCGCACCGTCTCCAGATGACTTGAGGCCAGCTCATCAATCACGCCGCATTCGGCTTGCCTGTCTTCGAGAAGATCGAGCAGATTCGACACGGCGGCCAGAGAAAAACCGAGACTGCGTCCGCGGCAGATGAAGCGCAGCCGCTCCTCCTGAGCGCGGGTGTAGGTGCGGTGTCCGCCCTCAGTGCGCACGGGCGCAGGCAGCAAGCCCAGCCGTTCGTAATAGCGGATCGTCACCACCTTGCAGCCGGTGCGCCGGGACAGCTCTCCGATGGTCAGGGTCTCGTGCATGACAGGCTTGAACCTATAGCGGCTGTAGAATTTAGGCTGCGCAGCGACTCGGTCGGCTGATGGCCGCACTGCCGCCTGAGATGGGGATTATTCGCATGACGCCGCGCCTTTGCCTCCCGGCCCGCCCGCGCCGGACGCTCGCCCTCGCCGCAGGCGCCGCCAGCGTTGCGCTGTGCCCCCTCGCCGCCCCGCCCGCCTTCGCCGCCGCCAGCCCGCACGGCGGGCATGGCCACCCCGCCCCCCCCGCCCCCGACGACACCATCCCGGTGCGCGCCCCGCGCTCCCGCCGGCGGGT
>JAIUMW010000034.1 GCA_022565365.1 Oceanicaulis sp. | reverse complement strand
GGTGATGAAGCCAGCTGTGTTCAGCGCCGCATCAAAGTCCACATCACCGGCCAGCACGCTGGTTCCGTCCGGGCCGTCGACCCGGTTGATGCCGACATCGATCACTGCC
Source organism: Oceanicaulis sp. (assembly GCA_022565365.1). Taxonomy (GTDB): domain Bacteria; phylum Pseudomonadota; class Alphaproteobacteria; order Caulobacterales; family Maricaulaceae; genus Oceanicaulis. Next base: position 18,122 of record JAIUMW010000034.1, on the reverse strand, counting down.
GCGCCGGGCTTGATCCAGTCGGCGCCCACCATGCCGGCGCGCCCGGCGGCGGCGACCAGACTATCGGCCTGCCGCGCCAGGCCCGGCCGATGGCGTGTGCGTGAATGGGCGAGCGTGACGGTGCAGTCGGCCTGCAGGAACAACAGCGCGGCCGGCTTGCCCACCAGAATGGAGCGTCCGATCACCACCACATGGCATCCGGCCAGATCGCCCAGCGCGCGGCGGGCCAGATACACGCCGCCCGACGGCGTGCACGGGCGCAGGCCCGGCGCGCCCAGCACCAGCGCGCCGGCGCGGGCTGCGGTGAGCCCGTCCACATCCTTGGCCGGATCAATCGCCTGCACCACCGCCGTGGCGTCGAGCCCGGCGGGCAGGGGCAGCTGAACCAGAATGCCGTCTACATCCGGATCGGCGTTGAGCCGCGCCACCAGCGCCATCACCTCGTCCTGGCCGACCGACGCGGGCAGGCGATGCTCCAGCGAGGTCATCTCAGCCGCTTCGGTGCGGCGGATCTTGTTGCGCACATAAACCTGGCTGGCCGGGTCCTCGCCCACCAGCACCACGGCGAGGCACGGCTTGCGGCCCAGCCGCTCAGCCAGCGCCAGCGCGCCTTCGCGGGCGGCGGCGTCCACCTCGGCGGCGGCGGCCTTGCCGTCGATCAGGACGGCGCGGCGGCCCGACGGGCGCAGGATGGGATCAGGGCCGGTCATGGAGCTGGCTCAGCGTTGCCCCGGGCGGAGCGTTGCGGGGTCAGGCGAGCTGCCAAGCAGGGGCCATAATTGCTCCATGATCAGCCAGTCGCGCACGAAGAAGATCAGCAGCAGCAGCACCAGCGGGGAGAAATCCATCCCGCCCAGCGGCGGCAGCAGCCGGCGGATCGGATTGAGCAGCGGCGCGGTGATCGATTCAGTGATCCGCCCGATCGTACTGACCAGCGGATTGCGCGGATTGACGACATTGAACCCGACAAGCCAGGTCAGGATCACGTTGACGAAAATCACGATCACCAGGAGCGTCAGCACCGGGTGAATGAAGTAGGCGATCAGCGCCTGTCCGAACGTCATGGAGCCTCCTTGCCGGGCGAAGCGGCGTCAATGCCCCTGCCTTACCCGGCGCCGGGGCGGGCTGCAAGACGCGCACGGCGCTGGCGGGCGCGCTTGACAACACAGGGGCGCCTCCGTATCCGATCGCGCCTCTGGAACGGGGCCGTAGCTCAGTTGGTAGAGCGCGTCGTTCGCAATGACGAGGTCAGGGGTTCGATTCCCCTCGGCTCCACCAGATCCCTTCCCTCTCACCAGAACCTGAAATCCCTTCATGGGCAGTGCTCTGCGGCGCGCCGCGGGATGGATTCGAGCTTGAATCCCTATTTGATGGGCGCTACCAAACACGTTGAATAGCTCGGTTGCGTGCAGACGGGCAGCCCTTGGGGGAGGGGATTGGGGGATGTATGACGGTTCTGGTCACCGGCGGCGCGGGGTATATCGGCGCCCACATGACGCTCGCCCTGCTCGATGCGGGCGAGCGCGTGGTGGTTCTGGACAATCTGATCACCGGATTTGACTGGGCGGTGGATGCGCGCGCCACGTTCGTGCGCGGGGATGCCGGGGACATGGGCCTCGCCGCGACGCTGATCGCAGAGCATGGCATTACCGACATCATCCATTTCGCCGGCTCTGTGGTCGTGCCGGACTCCGTGGCCGATCCGCTGAGCTATTACGCCAACAACACCGCCGCCTCGCGCAATCTGATCGAAGCGGCCGCCGCCAATGGCGTGAAGCGCTTCATCTTCTCCTCGACCGCCGCCGTGTACGGCATGGCGGGTGATGAGCCGGTCAGCGAGGATGCGCCGCTGGCGCCGCTCTCACCCTATGGCCGCTCCAAGCTGATGACCGAATGGATGCTCGCCGATATCGCGGCCACCGGGGCGATGGAATTCGGCGCGCTGCGCTATTTCAATGTCGCCGGCGCCGACCCCGAGGGCCGCGCCGGACAGTCCACCGCACGGGTCACTCACCTGATCAAGGCCGCATGCCAGGCGGCACTGGGCGTGCGCGAGCGCCTCGATCTCTTCGGAACCGACTATCCAACGCGTGACGGCACTTGCGTGCGCGACTATATCCATGTCACCGATCTGGTGAACGCTCACGCCGTGGTGCTGGACCATCTGCGCGCCGGGAATGGCAGCGTCACGCTCAATTGCGGCTATGGGCGCGGCGCCAGCGTGCGCGAAGTGATCGATACGGTCAAAGCCGTGTCGGGGGTGGATTTTGAAGTGCGCGAGACGGGGCGCCGGCCAGGCGACCCGGCCGCGATCGTCGCGGGCGCAGAGCGTCTGAAGGCCGAGCTGGGCTGGACGCCGCGCCACGACGACCTGAAACAGATTGTCGCGTCGGCCTGGGCCTGGGAGCAGGCGCTGCGGGCGCGTGGCGAGCAACGCGGCGCGTGACGGACGTGCAAGACGGGCGCTGCGCCGGACGGACTGTGTTTGAAAGACCCTGCGGCGCATGCAGGCACAATTCTCGCAGCGCGCCAGCTGTTTGAACCAATGAAGGACGTGCATAGCCAGATGACACAGCATTCGATGGACGCCGCTTCACTGGAGCAGCAATACCAGGAGTTGCTAGGCAAGCTGCCGAGCCGCGCGCCGATCTATCTGCCAACGGACAAAATCCCGCTTGAGGACAAGATCCGCGGCGTCCGTCATGTCATCCAGATCTACAAGCAGGACCTGGACGCCGTTTACCGCCCGCGCCTGCGCGAGCTGCGCGAACAGTTCAAGGGGCGCAAGCGCTGCTTCCTGATCGGCAACGGGCCGAGCCTGAACGAGACCGATCTGGCCGTGCTGAAGGACGAAGTGACCTTCGCGGTGAACGGCTTCTTCCTGAAAGCCAAGGATCTCGACTGGAAGCCCACCTTCTATCTGGTCGAGGACCATCTGGTCGCCGAGGACCGGGCACCCTGGATCAACGAGTTCAAGGGGCCGATCAAGCTGTTCCCGGCTTATCTGGGCTACATGTTCGAGGCCAGCGAAGACACGGTTTTCTACAACCACCGTCCGCGCAAGAGCTACCCCCACGGCTTCGACTTCTCCATGGAAGCCGACAAGATCACCTATACCGGCTGCACCGTCACGTTCTCGATGATGCAGATCGCGGCCTATCTGGGTTTTGAGGAGATTTACCTCATCGGCGTGGACGCCAGTTACGCGATTCCCGACGACGCCAAGGAAAGCAAGGATTACGGGGTTGGCGTTCTGGACATGAAGTCCGACGACCCCAACCATTTCGACCCGGATTATTTCGGCAAGGGGTTCCGCTGGCACGACCCCCAGGTCGACAAGATGGTGGAAGCCTATACCGAGGCGCGCCGCACCCTCGAGGGCACCGGCCAGATGATCTATAACGCCGGCATTGGCGGCCAGCTTGAAGTGTTTGAGCGGCGCCCGTTCCACGATCTGTTCCCAAATGCACGCTCGCCCGAAGACGTGAAGGCCAACGGCCACAAGCGCCTCTATCCGCGCCTTCTATTGCTGGACATGACGCCGTTCGCCAACGGCACCGCCACCGGCGAGATCAAGGCCAATCTGTTCGCCGGCTGGCCGGAAGATCAGCTCTTGCAGGTCGCGCGTCACGGCAAGGAAGGGCTCGCCCTGTCGCGCCCGGACGGCTCGGGCGGCTATGTCACCAAGCCGTGCTCGGAGGAGGCGGCCCGCACGGCGGCCTTGAGCTTTGACGCCGACGTTGTGCTTTACCGCCTCGTGCCCGACGTGCCCTGGCTGCACACTTTGGCCATGTCCTTGCTCAGTGAGATCGGCAAGCCGGTCGTGGCCTGGGTGATGGATGACTGGCCGCGCGATCTGGCCGAGCGCGACCCTGAACAATGGCGCGCGCTGGAACCCGACCTCAAGGTCCTGCTTGAGCGCGCTGCGTCCCGCCTGTCGATTTGCCAGGCCATGTCCACGGCGTTCGAGGCGCGCTACGGCGCGTCCTTCATTCCGCTGGCCAATGGCGTGCGCGTCAGCGACTGGCCCGATCGCGCGCCACACACCGGACGGCGTCTGCGCATCCGCTATGCCGGCGGTCTGGCCGCGAACATGCAGCGCGCCAGCGTGCTGCGCCTGGCCCGCGCCGTGGAGCGGCTGGGCAAGGCCGGAAATGCGATATCGCTGGAGATCAACACCCAACCCAATTGGCTGCGCGAAGCCAAGGACGATTTTACAGGGTTCGAGTTCACCTCGGTGACCGACGAGAAGCGCCCTCTGGACGTGTACCGCGAGTGGCTGCGCCGCGCGGATGCGGTGGTGGTCGCGTATAATTTCGACGAAGCCACCCTGCGCTATGTGCGCTATTCCATGGCCAACAAAATGCCCGAATGCCTGGCCTCGGGCGCGGTGCTGCTGGCCCATGGACCATCGGATGCGGCCACGATCGGCTATCTCAAGGACAATCGCCTGGGCGTGGTCATTGACGAGGAAGACGAGGTCGCGCTGGAGCGGGCCTTGCTGGACCTGCTCAACGACCCTGACCAGCGCCAGGCTCTTGGCGATGCAGCGCGTCAGTTCGCCTTCAAGCACCATAATCTCGAAGACCTGCATGAAACGCTACGCCAGATCATCCATGACGCCGCGCAGGGCGCCACGATCAGCGTTCCCCCGCCCGTCAGCCGCACGGCTGCAGAAACCGCACCGCCGCCGCGCGCTGGCGGGGTGCACCTGCCAGACAAGGCCAGCACGCTGGTTCAGGAACCCGTTCGCCGCGCCGGACCTAGCGTGCGCGGGCAATCACTCGTGACGCGCTCTACAGAGGCGCGCGCCGGTCAGTCGGTCATTCTTTATCCTGATCTCTCCAGTACCGAGGCGTTGTCCGATCAATATTTTCGTGCGCTTTGGTACCTTTATCCGCTCCGCGATAAGATTGGCAGAATCATTATTCCGGTGCGCGGCGCGCTCGGCCCAATCAAAATACCGGAATATCTTGATCCGCGCCTGGAGCAGCTTCAGGACACCATCCCGGTCGAGTTCTTGGAGGTGGAAGGTTTGGCGGACCCCGGCTACGGGTCTGCGCTACAGCAAGCGGATCACGTGGTGGTGTGGTCGGTCGACCCGGCGGCTCCCAATGCCCAGATTCCGGCGCTGGCAGGAAAGTCCTGCATCCGGGTCGATCCTGTCCGTCTACGTAATTCCGGCTCATTCTACCTGAAATTCGCTGAGCAGTTCAGTGAGCTCCAGACTGACTATTTGAAACGTTCGCGAAAGGTATTTGCGCGGGTAGCCGAACGATGCGCCTCAAAAGTCGGCTATATCTTCGGCACGGGACCCAATCTCTCGCACGCCAGCGCGCATGATTTTTCCGATGGTGTGACCATTGCGTGCAACAGCATGGTGCGCAATCGCGAGCTTATGGACCGGCTGCAGCCTCGCCTGATCGTCGCGGCGGACCCGATTTTTCACGCAGGCCCATCCAGTTATGCTGGCGCTTTCCGCGAGCAGCTGATCGATGCTCTAGATCGCTACAGCGCCGATCTCGTTGTGCCTTTGCGAGATTACCACATCTACTCCCATCACCTGCCGGAGCGATTCGCAGACCGCATCGTTGGCGTGCCGCTGGAGACTGGCGACCGGCCAAACATTGACTTGTCCGAGCAGCTCAAGACGACGTCCACCGCGAATGTGCTGACCTTGTTTTTGCTCCCGCTGGCCACGACTTTTTTCGAAGAAATTCGCATTTTCGGATGCGATGGTCGCCCTTTGTCGGAGGACAACTACTTCTGGAAGCATGACAAGTCGTCCCAGTTCAATGAACAGATGACAGAAATACAGAAGGCTCATCCGGCGTTTTTTGAAATAGACTATAATGATTACTACCTGGCCCACTGTAAGACACTTGAAACATGGCTCTCAACCGGTGAAGCCGCAGGAAAGCGCTTTACCAACCATACGCCTTCATACATTCCCGCCCTTCTCAAGCGGTCCACGACCGAGGCGCTCTCGTTCGACCCGGAGCCCGTGTTTCCAGAGGCGCTGGCGAGCCGTGTCAGGAAAGTAATATCGATAGACCCGGACGCACGCGATCATATGGGGCACTACCTGGCTTATGATATCCGCCTTGCAGAAGCTTCGGCGCGGAGCGGCACTGCCTTTGCGATTGCCGGCAACAAAGCTCTGGAAACCAAATACCTGCCCGAAAGCTGCAATGAGTTTATTCCGACGTTCTCCGTCAATAGCTGGAGCGTAGGAAACAAACCCCAGGGCGCGGAGCCAGAACTGGTCGCAAGGTTTGATCAGGAGATGCAGCACTTTATCGAGACGCTGCCGGCACAGCCCGACGGCGGGCTCACTGTTTTATATATGTACTGCGGCAGCATTGACCATGCAAATATTATCCATAATTATACCAAGAACCGGCCTGACATATTGGTTCACATCAACTTGTTTTGGTCTTTCTCATTTGATGAGAGCGATCCGGCTTACATAGCGAAATGGGAGCCCTTCATTCAAGAAGTCGAGGCCAATCCGCAGATTGTGCTGACTATGCCAACCGAGGGATTGCGGACCGGGTTTGCCCGGAGTTTTGGCGTCTTTCTCCCGGTTGCGCCGCATCCGAGCACGACTTTCTCCGATGCAGAGGCGCGCGCGCTTTCCAAAGCTGCACCTCACAATGCGCCGCACGAGCCCACAGTTCTTTTTCCTGGCGCAATGCGTCCGGAAAAAGGCTTTCCGCTCACTGCTAAAGTTGCATCCCGGTTGCTCGAAAGGCAAAAAGTCAAATGCATCGTACGTGGATCTTCTGGAAGAACTACACCCAGGGACATGCTTCCAGTTTTGAAGCAGCTGAATGAATCAGGCGTAACAATAGTTACTCAGCATTTATCAGATGAAGAATTCCCAGAATTTCTTCAGACAGGTGATTTAATTGTTTGTCCGTACCGGCCGCCAGATTTCAGCCGCCGGACATCCGGTCTAATTATTGACTCTATGCTGCTATGTATTCCCGTCGTGGTTCTCGAGAATACTTGGCTTGCCGAGTTCGTTGAACATTCACAAATCGGTGTTGTTAGCGCAGATGATCCGGAGGCGATGATTCAATCAATTGATCAGGCCCTTAAGAATTTTGAGGTCCTGTCTCGTAATTGCGCCAAAGCCAGGGTGAAGTATCTTGAGCAGCACAGCTGGGATTCACTACTGAGATTCATTGTTGGTGTATCCGCAGGGCCGTATTACCCGTCACGTGACCGGCCATCAAATTACATTCGGATGAACCCGGTGCACTCTGTTTCAGGGCCGGTAGACAGCTCCACGGCGCCACACCGTCCGGCCCGGCCCGGCGCAGCGCCTGCCAAGCTGGCGGCGAACGCTCAATCGGCGAGCGAGCCTGGCCAGGAACCCGTTCGCCACGCCGGACCCAGCGAGCTGCGCCCGCCGCAGCCACCCCTGGTCCGCCCCTGGTACGCTCCAGTCGGTGACGCTGTGCGCCGCGTCGCGCCCGGCCTGTTCCCGGTGCTGCAGGCCGCCCGGCGCACCCTGTGGCGTTCTGGACGTTCAGCCGTGGTCCTGCTCGCCGGGGCCGGGGCCATCGCCGCTGTGGCTTTCGCCATTCTCGGACCCGGCCCCCTCGGCGCCCGGCTCTTGCTGGGCGGTGTTGTGCTCGGCGCCATCGCCTTACTGGGCGTGGGCGCACTGGGCTGGCGTCTGCGCAGGGCGGTCCAAACCCTCTCTGCCGAGAACCGGCGCCTCGCCGCAGACATCGCAAGAATCCACGAGCTGGCTGCGGACCGCGAACAGCGCGTCGATAACCTGGTCAATCACCACCGCGACTTTGACAACCGTCTGGTCAAGTTTGGCGACGCTCAATCGCGCGGCGTGCGCACCTTCGAGGACCGGCTTTCAGCGCTCAGTGACGAGCACAGCCGGACCGTGCATGCGCTCAAAGACGAGATCTCCCGGACGGGCGCGGCGCTCAAGAGCGAAGTATCGCGCAGTGGCAAAGCGGCGCGCGCAGACACGGTCGCGGCCTTGAGCGCGCAACTCCAGCAGCTGGAAGCCCAGCAGGCGCGCCTTGAGGCGGGCCAGGCCGGCGCGTTTGACGCGCTCAAAAGCGAGATCGCGCGCGCGGCCGAGGCTGCGCGCACGGGCGCAGAGGACACGCTGCGCACAGAGCTGGCCCGCCTGGAAGCCGAACAGGCCCGTGTCGCGGAAGTCTTGAAGGCTGACATTGACCAGGTCGGCAAAGCCACACTCTCGGCCAGCGAAGCGGCCCTTCGGGGCGAACTGTCTGCGCTTGAAGCGCGCTTGACTGAAGACAATTCAGAGAAAGCCGCGGCGTTCAGGGAAGAGCTGACGAGCCTGCAGGCTGCGCTGGAGCAAAAAATCAGTGCGCGCACCGCCGACGCCACACACAGTTTCGACCAGGCCGCCCAGGCCGCCAGACAGCGCGAGGCGGAGCTGCGCGAACAGATCGCGGCGCTGCAGCAGGCCCTCAAGCGGACCGAAGAGGAGACGCTGGCCGGGCAAGCTGTCGCGAGAGCGGGCCACGAGGCCCTTAGCGAAGAGATCAAGGCGGTCCGCCAAGGACTTGAACAGCGCCTGCATGCGGAAGTGAACGAAGCGACCACGCAATCACTGAGCCAGCTGAGCGGGCGCCTCGAAGCGGCGGCCCGCGCAGCCAGTGACGGCGACACGAGCCTGCGTGAAGAACTCAACGCCCTGCGCGCGCTGGTCAATGATGACGTCAAGACGCCGCTCGAGGCGCTGAAGACCACGTCGAAACAGGCGCTTGAAATCGCCACCGGGGTGCAGAAAACCACCGGCGCCTTCCGCAAGACCGGGACCATGCTGCAAAGCCGGGTCGCCGCTGCCGAACGTCAGATCGGCGCGATCAAATATCCCGACGCGCCCGATGTATTTGTCTTGTTCGGCCATCACAAATGCGGCTCGCGTTTTTTCCGCAACGAGGTGTTCGGACGCATCGCCGAGAGCACCGGCGCACGGGTGCGTCAGTACAAGATCGACAATCCCCCGCACCATTATTCGCGCCTGGATGATCTGGACCTGCCCAATATCGACTTCTCCCGCCTGGGCGAGAATGGCCGTGATGTCGTTCTGTTCGCGAACGCGACGCAGCGCAGCCTCGACAAGATACGGCGCACCGCCGGCGATGACTGGCGGGGATTGCGCATCATCCGCGATCCGCGTCAGGTGCTGATTTCCAGTTATTTCCACCACAAGGGCAACCATCATACCGAGCTGAACGGCTGGGTGTGGGACCAGCTCAAGCAGGACAAGCCGATCCTCAACGAGTTGTCCAAGGAGGAGGGTATCCTGTACGAGCTGGACAATATCTCCCGGCACGTCATCGAGGACCTGGTGCTGGCGCCGTTTGACGATGAGCGCGTGCTGACCTTGAAGCTGGAGGATTTCGCCGCTGATCCAGCCACGCATCTCGAACAGATTGCACACTTCCTCAAAGTGCCCGATATCGCGGGGATCGATCTGGGCAGCACCAACGCCAACCCCGAGTCAGGTCCCTGGGCCCAGAACTTCACCTCGAAAATCCGCGAGGTGTTCAAGGAGCGCTATGGCCAGGCGCTGATTGATCTGGGCTATGAAGAGGACATGGACTGGTAGGGCGCTCGCCCCCCCGCAAACCAATCCTTTACGCGCACAGGGTCATGATGGCGCGATGATGCGCGCGCTCTCGCCCTCCTGTGTTCTCGCCGTCGTGCTGGCGGCTCTGGCCGCCTGTTCAGGCGCGTCAGGCTCTGCCCGCGCCCAGGAGGCGCAGCTGGGCCGCCATATAACGACCGCCCAAACCTACGTCTCCCAGGCCCCTGTCCATGCGCCGGTGCGCGCGCGCGGGCGCACGGCGGGCCAGCTGGAAGTGGCGTTCGGGCTGGATATCGAGCGGCGCGAGGACCGGGCGCTGGTCCAGGAGCGCCAGCCCTGGCTGCGCGACGCCTATACCCGCGCCGTGCTCAATTACTCAGCGCGCCAGTACGCATGGCCGAACGTGCCCGACGCTGAAGCGATCGCCGCCCTGCTGCAAGGCGAGACCGACCGCCTGATCGGTCCCGGCCGGGCGCGGGTGCTGCTCGACACGGTGATGATCCACTCGGGCTGACCGGCGCCTTAGCGCGCGGCCGTCTCGATATACTCGGCCAGTTCCTTGTCCAGCGCCGTGACGCCGTTGGCGTCATGGGTCGACAGGGTGATGTCCACCGTGTTGTAGACATTGAACCATTCAGGATGGTGATCCATCTGCTCGGCTTTCAGCGCCACGCGCGTCATGAAGGCGAAGGCGGTCTTGAAATCATCAAAGCGGAACACCTTGCGCACCGCGTCGCGCCCGTCCACCGCCTGCCAGCCGTCCAGCGCCTTCACCAACGCCGCCGCTCCGATCCGTTCGGCCATATCGCGCACTCCTTGCATCTGGGATTACGCGGGCAAACTGGCCCGCCAGAGCCGCGCGGGCAAGGCGTGGCGCCCGCGTTTACGGAAAAATGACTCAGCCGTGCCAAGCTGAGGCTTCAAACCCGCAACCAAGGAGGCGGACATGACGCGTTATCTGGTCTCCGACGACAATCCGGCTGGCATGAAGCTGGAGGACGTCCTTCAGGCTCTGCGCGCCGAAGTGCTTGTCCGGTGTACGAAAATCTCCGGCGATGCGCGCCCCGAGGCGCTGCATGTGCTGGCTAATAATGTGAAGGTGCTCGAGCACCTCACCGCGGCCATCGAACTGGCGAGCGATTCCACCGCCACGCTGAACCGGGCCTTCGGTCCGTCAGAAGCGGCCCATGGCGGCCCGCCGCGCATCGGGGTGGCCTGAGGCCTACCCGAACGCCCTGTAATAATGACTGATCGCCACCGTGATCTGAAGGATCATCGGATGCAATTCGGCCAGCGGCTGGACGATGCGCGCCTGTATCTCCGGGTATCCGCGCCGCGCCGGCTCGTCGGCGCCGGTCTGTTCTTCAACCGCGTCCAGCAGTTCAAGGCCGGGGCTCGCCGCAGGGAAAATCTCTTCCAGCGCGGTGACGGCTTCAGGAATGCGCAGGGCGAAGACCAGGTCAATCAGGTCCTCGCGCGTCAGATCGTGGCGGCGTGAGAACGCCGGCAGGCGCGATATGGTCAGGAAAGCCTGCATGATCAGCGCCTGACGGATGGCGTGCAGCGCCTCCACCGCGCGCCGGTCCGGATCGTCGCGCCACGCATGGTCAGAGCCATCGGCGATGCGGTCAAACCGCATCAGGTCCGCCGACAGATGATTGCTCAGCCGGGTCAGCGCCGTCTGGCGCGACTGGTCGGAGAGGCGGCCTGCCACCGCAAGAAAGGCCCGCTCGGCGGCTTCGGACCGGGCCGCCGCCGCCCGCCCGGTCCATTCGCTGGCGTCGAACAGGCGCGCATAGCCGCGCAACGCATTGAGACTGGTCAGGGTGCGCGCGCGCGAAATCATGCCGCGCAGCGCCGCCATGCGCGGTGAGCGCTCCAGAAAGGCGGCCATGCGTTCAGGCTCCGACCCGATGGCGGCGCCCAGCCCGCCCGATACATTCACCGGAATGCCCAGCTGCTGCAGCGCGGCGTTATGGGGGATGGCGCGCAGCATGGACAGCTCAAGGCTCTGGCCCGGCGCACCCGGACGCTTGGCCCGGCGCGAGCCGCTGCGCACCAGCATGTTGGGCGCGAAGGCGGTCACCGCTGTGCGGTAGTCGGTATTGTCGAACAAGGCTTCCTGCCAGGCCTTGAGCGAGCGGTAGACGTCCCAGGTATAGTCGATCTCGGCGTAGAAGGGATCGCCGCCCAGCGCGTCCGGCGCCGCGAGCAGATGGCGGGCGGTCGACATCATCACCGAGCGCGCCAGCTCGGGCCGGGCAAAATGCACGAAACCGTCCCCGCCCTGATAGCTGGTCTCATGAATCACCGGCGCGCCGGCGGCGGCGAACTTGCCCCGCGCCCAGGGGGTGAGCAAATGATCCAGCCGGGCGTCGAAGCCGCCGGGATGGGCGCCGCGGCCCATGGATTCGCCATGGGTGTTGAACACCACCACCGCCACGCCCTTCACGCCATAGCGCGCCAGGGCGCGGGCGGTGAGGATGTGCAGGCGTTCAATGGCCAGCTGCGCGCCCCCCTGACCCATAAAACGCCCGGAATCGGAATAGCCCAGCTGAATGGCGAGGCGCCCGCGTCCGGCGATGTAGTCGCGATAGACCGGCTCGGCCAGCAGGCGCTCGATCAGCCGCCCGCCGCGCTCCAGCGCCTCAGGCGTCTCGAACAGGGGCGAGATGTCCACCTGGTCGGCCACGCCATAGAGGCGCGCCAGATAGAGCGCGCCCATCACCGTCGCCGCAGTTTCGCATTCGGCGATCAGGAAGCGGATCGGCGTGTCGCTGTCCACATGCTTGAGAAGCTGGGCGCACAGCATGAACTGGCGCCGGGCCGTCATCTGCTCCAGGAAGACCGAGGCGAAGCTGACCGTGCGCACCTCAGCCTCCGCCGCCCGCTCGGCGGCGCGGGTGAGCGCCAGGCGCCCGAAATCATCTGAATCATCCTCCAGCCCCAGATCGGCGCGCACCGCGCCGCGCAGCTGGGCCGCGTTGATACGCAAATGGATATGCGCCGCACCCAGCCCCGCCGCCTTCATTTCCGCGCGCAGGAGGACGAGGCGTGTGGCCACGTCATCACTGGCGCTGGCGAGCGCACGGTCGAGCTCCGCGATGGGCTCCGACAGACTGGTCAGGCGCCCCTCATAGTCCGCCGTCAGCGCGTTGGCGGCGCCCACCACGGCGGACGGGTCATCCAGATCGGCTGCGAACCGGGCGCCATGGGCTGCGCTCATCTCACCGGCTGCGCGCAGGCGGGCGGCGAGCGGGCCTAGCTCAACGGCGCCCGAGGCCTCGATCAGCGCCGCATAGCGCATGAGCTGGCGGGATTTTTCCTGCAGGCGGAAGGCGATGGAACGGCCCCAGTGAATATCGGTGCGGCCATCGAGATCATATCCCACCCAGCTCGCCAGCGAGATGAGATCGGGATCCAGCGTGCGCCAGCGATCCGGGAAGGCCGCGCGCGCCACGTCCAGCACCAGGACGTTGAGACCGGTCAGCGCCTCTCGCGCGGCCTCGACGGCGGCCAGCGCCTCGTCATGTTCGTTGATCAGGGTGACGTCCTGATCCGGCCCGTGGACATGGCCGGCGCCCACAAGCGCATGCGTCTCGCCCGTGACGGCGGCCTCGGCGAGCGCATCGCGCACCGTGCGCGACAGGGCGAAGGTGGGGTGGGCGGTGAACACGACGCCGCCACGCCGGCGGGTCACAGCCGCGGCGAAGGCGTCAAACCCCTGCCCCGCCAGCGTTTCGAGCTGACGGCGCACATCCGCCTCAGCCGCGCCGGACAGGCCCTCGCCATGCAAGGCTGACAGGGCGCGCGCCCGCTCGGCCAGACCTGAGTCCGCGAAATGCTGGATCAGGGCCTTGAGCCCCTCCACCGACACCGCGCCCCGGCGCAGGCCGGAGAACAGCTGGGCGGCCAGATCGCCCACCGGATTGACCAGCGGCGCGTCCCAGTCCTCGCCCCAGCCGCCCGACAGCGCCTCCAGGCAATATGCCGCCAGCTGGTCCGGCGTGCCGGGCAGGCGTGAGGTCAAAGCGCTTTCGGGCTCATTGAGGGGCATGCGTGCACTCCGGCAGGGACAGGTCCGGACATTATGCGCGTCAGGCCCGCCCTGTCATCGCCCGGCGCTGCTGCAGGTGCGAAAAAGACCGGCGCCGCCGGGGCCCAGGGTGGTCGCATTTGGACCGGGTTTGTCAGATTGGTGTGACTACGCACCTGCCTCTTCTCCCTCCCCCTCGGGGGAGGGCCGGGGTGGGGGGGGGCATGCAGTTTCCGCGACCGTCGCGTCACCCGACACCGCCGGACACCCCAACCCAACCCTCCCCTCAAGGGGAGGGAGTAGGCGCTCGTGATATCCTTGTCCTCAAGGGAAGGGAGTAGTCAGCGCCCAAAGCTTGAGTGCGATGGACCTGACTAACCCGGTGTCGTCTGGACGCTGTCTCCCGATCCCATGGCCAGCACTTCGCCGGCCAGATAGAGCGAGCCGCAAATGACGATGCGCGGCTGGTCATAATCCTCCAGCGCGTCATGGACCGCTTCGATCAGGCCCGCGGCGGTCTGGGCGGGCAGATCCGCCTTGCGGGCGGCCTGCGCAATGGACTGGGCGGTGTGGGCGCCGTCCCGCCCGCCGGAAAAGCTCACCGCGATCACCCGCGCGGCGAGGGTGGCGAACCAGCTGAGGAAGCCTTGCGCGTCCTTGTTGCTCGACATGGCGCAGATCAGCACCAACGGGCGTTCGCGCGCCGCCTCCATCTCGCCCAGCGCCCCGGCCAGCGCCTGGGCGGCGGCGGGGTTATGCCCGCCATCAAGCCAAAGCTCGGCGTGGCCTTTCTGCGCAATCTCCGCCAGCGGTCCGGCAGTCAGGCGCTGCAGGCGGGCGGGCCAGCGCGCCTGCGCGATCCCTTCGCGTACGGCGTCCAGTCCATAGCCGCACACCCGCGCCGCCGCGACGGCGAGGGCGGCATTCGCCGTCTGATGGGCGCCTTTCAGGCCCGGCGCGGGCAGGTCCCAGAGGAGGTTATCTTCTTCATAGACCAGGCCGCCATGCTCGGGCCGGATGGTGAAATCGCGCTCCCAGACCCGGATCGGCGCGCCCCGGCGCCGCGCCGCCGCCTCGATCACCTTCAGCGCCGCCTCGTCCTGGGGCCCGCAGATCACGGGAACGCCGGGCTTGATGATCCCGGCCTTTTCGCCCGCGATCTGGATGATCGTGTCGCCCAGGAATGCCTGATGATCGAGGCTCACCGGCGTGATCACCGTGCATTGGGGCTGGCGCACGGTGTTGGTGGCGTCCAGCCGCCCGCCCAGCCCCGTCTCCAGGATCAGCCGGTCGGCTGCCGTCTCTGAAAACAGCAGGAAAGCGGCGGCGGGGGTGATCTCAAAAAACGTGATGTCGGCGCCGTCATTGGCCGCCTCGCAACGCGCGAAGGCGGCGCGCAACGCGTCGTCGCTGACAATCTCTCCGGCCAGCACGATGCGCTCGTTGAAGCGCACCAGATGGGGCGAAGTATAGACATGCACGCGCTCGCCCGCCGCCTCGCCAACGGCTTTGAGGAAGGCGGCGGTGGAGCCCTTGCCATTGGTGCCCGCGATATGGATCACCGGCGGCAGACGGTCCTGCGGATCGCCCAGCGCACGCAGCAGGCGCTCGATCCGCCCCAACGACAGGTCGATGGATTTGGGGTGCAGGCGCGCCAGACGCGCCAGCCCCGCCTCGATGGTTTCGGCGCCCTGTTTCATGACGGCTTTCTTGTCTGCGCCCCAAGGCGCCAGAAGGGTCAGTCCGCGCTGGCCTTGCGCCAGGCGGGGCGGGCCTTGATGCGGTCGAAATAGGCTTTCACCGGCTCGGGGGCGCCGTCGAACTGCTTCACGATTTTCAACAGATAGAACATATAGCCCACCGAAATATCGGCGGCGGTGAAGCGACCGGCGGCCAGCCATTCGCGGCCATCGCCCAGGCCGCGCTCGGCCACCTGAACCAGCTGGTGGTTGACATTGGCGAGCGCCCACTGGGCGAGGCCCGCATTGCGCTGCTCTTCAGGCAGCAGCATCGTATGGGCGAGGGTCAGGTTCACCGACATGGACATGGTCCCTTCGGCGAAATGCAGCCATTCGAGATAGCGGCCATAGTCCGGCTCGTCCGGCGTCACCGCCAACGGGGTCGGGCCGTGCCTGGTGACCAGGTATTCCAAGATCGCGGTGGATTCCAGGATCACCTGATCGCCGTCTTTCAGCGCCGGCACTTTCTGCATCGGATTGACCGCCCGGTAGGCGTCCCCGCCCACATTGCCCCGGTCGAAGGCCACCCGCTCCAGCGTGTAGGGCAATCCCATCTCTTCCAGCGCCCAACGCGGACGGATGGAGCGGGTCATGGGCGCGTGAAACAGCGTCAGGGCGGGCTGGGCGGTCATGCATGGATCTCCTGCAGGCGGTACAAGGCGCGCACTTCACTGCAAACCGCCCCGCCCGGCAAGGCGGCTGGTCAGAACGGCCGCGCGCCCAGCGCCAGCGTGATGATGATGACCGTGACGGCTAGAATGATCAGACCGAAGCGGAGTGTGGCGCCAAGGCTATCGCCGGAGCCGGGGGATTTGCGGGCTGAGCCGGCCGGGCCTGCGCCACCTTTTGGCGCGGCCAGGCGCCCGGCGATGACGCGCATTACCGACCAAGGGCTGCTGAGCCCGCTGCCTGCTTCGGAATGCGCCTGGAGCTCGCCGAAGGCCTCGCTCGTTTCCGGAACTGTCATGGCGGCGGCCTTGAGGGAGAGCTGGGCCATTCTGCGCGCAGCCCAGCGCGGCGGATCGTCGGTTTTCGGGGCGTTGATTTCCATATCAGCCAAACCGGCGATCATCTGAGTTCCGGCTGCCAGAACGGGAACTGCCAAGGCGCCCCATATCCCTGTCGCCTGCCACAGACCGCCAATAATCACCGCTGCGATAATACCGGCGCCCCACCAAAGGGCGCCCGCGCCGGGGCGCTTGAGAAACAGCCAGCGCAGCCGCTCCGCCTCTTCTGCGATGGCGCGCACGGCGTCGGGCGCAAAACCGGCGGACGCCAGCAGCTGTTTCTCGGCGGGCTTCAGGCCTTTTATGATCATGCCCCTCTCCGGTGCGCAGTGTGCAACCGGGACGGCGCTTTGCCAAGCTGGCCGCAGCAGGCTAATCGGGTGGGCATGCGCCGCATTGAACGCCCCGCCTTGCTGATCCTCGCCGCCGCGCTGGCCGCCGCGCTCATGGGCGGGGCCATTGCTGTGTGGCTGACCGCATGACGCCGCTGGAGGCGCTGGACGCCGCCGTGGCGGACGGGCGGCTGCAGGCGGACCCTGAGCAGCGCGCCGCCGCGCAGCGCCTGACCGCGCTGGCGGATGCAATTGCGCGCTGGAAGGGCGGCAAATCGGGCTGGTTTGGCCGCTCCCGGCCTGCCCCGCGCGGGGTCTATCTGTGGGGCGGGGTGGGTACGGGCAAATCCCTGATGATGGATTTGTTCTTCGACACCGCGCCCATTGAGGCCAAGCGCCGAGTCCATTTCCATCAATTCCTGCAGGAGCTGCAGGCGCGCATCACCACCGAGCGCTCAGCTCAGCAATCTGATCCCCTGCCGCGCGTCGCCCGGGCGCTGGCGCGCGAGACGCGCCTGTTATGCTTTGACGAGCTGCAGGTCACCGATGTGGGCGACGCCATGGTGCTGGGCCGGCTGATCGATCACCTCTTCGCCGCCGGGGTGGTGCTGGTGGCCACCTCCAACCGGGCGCCGGACGATCTCTACAAGGACGGGATCAACCGTCAGCTCTTCGTGCCCTTCATCGACGCCATCAAGGCGCGCCTTGATGTGATGCAACTCGATTCAGGGCGCGATTACCGGCTGGAGCGGCTGGAAGCCGCGCCGGTCTATTATGCGCCCCTGGACGCGGCGGCGGACGCGGCCATGGACGCCGCCTTCGAGCGGCTGACCCTGGGCGCGAAGGCGCGCGCCTGCGAGTTGACCGTGCAGGGCCGCACGCTGGCGGTGCCGCGCGCGGCGGCAGGCGTGGCGCGTTTCAGTTTTGAGCAATTGTGTGACCGTGCGCTGGGTCCGGCCGATTATCTGATGCTGGCTGAGCGTTTTCACACCGTGATGATCGATCATACGCCCCAGCTGGGCCCGCGCCGGCGCGATCAGGCCAAGCGCTTCGCCACCCTGATCGATGCGCTCTACGAGGCACGCACCAAGCTGGTGATGAGCGCGCAGGCTGAGGCCGACGCGCTGTATGTCGAGGGCGATTACGCCTTCGAGTTCCAGCGCACCGTCTCACGCCTGATGGAGATGCGCAGTCACGACTATCTCGCCGCAGAGCGGCGGGCGGGCGAGCCCGGCTGACGCCGGTCTTTAGTCTTCGTCGTCGTCGTGATCGGCGTTGCGCTTGGGCTTGCCAAACAGCTCGTCCAGCGTGGTCGGCGAGGAGCTGGGCGCGTCATATTCCTCGGCGGGTTTCAGCACGTCTTCCTCGATCTTGACCGTGCCGTCCTTCTCCATCTGGGCGCGGCGG
>JAIUMW010000033.1 GCA_022565365.1 Oceanicaulis sp. | reverse complement strand
CTGATCAAGAACGACATCTCCGCGCTGGGCGCCGACTTCAACCCGTCCGCCGTGCGTACCTGGCGCGCGCGCGGGCTTCATACCATTTACGGAGATCTGTCCGATCAGGAGTTTCTGACACATTTGCCCCTGCGGGGCGTCAAATGGGTGATCTCCACCGCGACCGATCGTGAGACCGGCGTGGCGCAGGAAGACAGCCGCATCGCCATGATCAAAACGCTGCGCAAGTTCGGCTATGAGGGCAAGATCGCGGTGACCAGCCAGCATGGCACCCGCATGGACGAGTTGATTGATGCGGGGGCCGATCTGGTGCTCCAGCCTTTTCAGGACGCGGCCGACCGGGCGGTGGATCTGATCAGCGGACGCTCCGATCTCAATATCGAACGCCTGGACCCGGTCGAGGACGCCGAGGAGCAGAAAGATATTCCGGAGTAATGCCGGACGCGCCTAGTCGAACAGCTTGGAGACCGACTCGTCATTGGCGATTCGGCGGATGGCCTCGCCCAGCAGCGGCGCGACGGACAGGGCGCGCACCTTGGATGACGCCGCCGCCTTGTCGACCACATTGATGGAATCGGTGACCACCAGCTCGCTCAGCACCGAGGCGCCGATGCGCTCGATGGCTTTGCCGGACAGGACCCCGTGGGTGATGTAGGCGGACACCTCGGCGGCGCCGGCGTCCTTGATCGCGGCGGCGGCGTTGCACAGCGTGCCGCCTGAATCGATGATGTCGTCAAAGATGATGCAACGTCGGCCTTCCACGTCGCCGATGATGTTCATCACCTCGCTCACGCCGGCGCGCGGGCGGCGCTTGTCAACGATGGCGATGTCGGCGCCCAGCCGGCTGGCCAGCGCGCGCGCGCGCACCACGCCGCCCACGTCGGGCGACACGATCATCAGATCCTTGACGTCATAGACCTTGCGGATATCGCGCTCGAACACCGGGGTGGCGAACAGATTGTCTGTTGGAATGTCGAAAAAGCCCTGGATCTGGCCCGCGTGCAGGTCCAGCGTCAGCACGCGGTGAGCGCCCGATCCGGCGATCAGATTGGCCACCAGCTTGGCGGTGATGGGGGTGCGGCCGCCGGTTTTGCGGTCCTGCCGGGCATAGCCGAAATAGGGGATGACCGCCGTGATCCGCCGCGCGCTCGCCCGGGTGGGCGCGTCCATGCAGATCAGCAATTCCATCAGATTGTCATTGGCGGGCTTGGACGTGGACTGGATCATGAACACGTCCTGTCCGCGCATGTTTTCGTCGATGCGCACGAACAGCTCGTCATCGGCGAAGCGTTCGATCTCCACATTGGACAGCGGGGCGTCGAGATAGTCCGCGATGGCTTTCGCCAATGGCCGGTTGGCGTTGCCGCAGATCAGCTTCATGACGCATCACCCTCGATCATCCATCCCCGCGCGCCTGATAGCAGAGCCCGCCCGGCGCGCATAGGCCGCTACACGCGATTGTCAGCAGGCGGAGGGTTTGGGGCTGCCTCAAACCGCCTCCACAAACCCCGCCACCACCTTTTTCGTGCCGGCTTTTTCGAACGCCACGGTGAGCTTGTCGCCGTCGGCCTCGATGATCTGGCCATAGCCGAATTTCTGGTGGAAGACGCGCTGGCCGCGGGCGAATTTGCTAGGCTTGCCGCTGGCGACGAGTGTGGCCTGGCCGTCGATGACGCCCGCATTGGCGCGCCGGCCCGAGGCCTGACTTTCCTGATAGCGCCGCCAGCCGGGGCTTTCATACGAGGAGCGGAATGCGTCGGACGGTCCGGCGCTTTCCTGGAAGCCCGGCCCGGCGTCGTAATAGCCGGTTTCCGATTTGGCCTCGCAGTGCGCAGGCGGCAATTCATCGATGAAGCGCGAGGGCAGCACCGACTGCCAGCGCCCATAGATCATGCGGTTGGCGGTGAAGCTGATCACGGCGCGCTCGCGTGCCCGGGTGAGGCCCACATAGGCCAGGCGCCGCTCCTCCTCCAGCGCCGCCGCGCCGCTTTCGTCCAGCGCGCGCTGGGAGGGAAACACGGTTTCCTCCCAGCCCGGCAGGAAGACGAGGGGAAACTCCAGCCCCTTGGCCGCATGCAGCGTCATCAGCGAGACCTCGTCGCCATCCTCGGCGCGGTCCACGTCGGAGACCAGGGCGATGTGCTCCAGGAAGGCGTCCAGCGTGTCGAACTCGCCCATGGAGCGCACCAGCTCCTTGAGGTTATCGAGACGGCCGGCGGCCTGCGGGCTCTTGTCCTCGCGCCACATGGACGTATAGCCGCTTTCATCGAGCACGATCTCGGCCAGCTCGTCATGGCGCATGGTCTCGGCCTGACCCGCCCAGCGGTCGATATCGCGCAGGAAGACCTGTAGCGCGGTGCGCGCCTTGCCGCGGATTTCGTCGGTCTGGACCATCAGGCGCGCCGCTTCGGCGATGGAGGTGTGCGCGCTGCGCGCTGCGGCGGCCAGCTTTTGTACAGTTGTGTCGCCAATGCCGCGCTTGGGCGTGTTGACGACGCGCTCGAACGCCAGATCATCATCGATGGAGCGTACGAGGCGCATATAGGCCAGTGCATCGCGGATCTCGGCGCGCTCGAAGAAGCGCGGGCCTCCCACCACCTTGTAGGGCAGGCCCAGCATGATGAAGCGCTCTTCAAAGGCGCGCATCTGCCAGGAGGCGCGCACCAGGATGGCGATATCGCTGTGCTTGCCCTCGCTGCGTACATGGGCTTCCACCGCGTCGGCGACGAAGCGGGCTTCCGCTTCGCCATCCCACAGCCCGCTCACCTGCACGGGCTGACCCGGATCGTCCTCGGTCCACAGCGTCTTGCCCAGGCGCGCCTTGTTGGCGGCGATCAGGCCCGCCGCCGCGCCGAGAATGTGGCCGGTAGAGCGGTAATTGCGCTCCAGCCGGATGACTTTTGCGCCGGGGAAATCGGTCTCAAAGCGCAGGATATTGTCCACCTCGGCGCCGCGCCAGCCATAGATGGACTGGTCGTCATCGCCCACGCAGCACAGATTGCCCGACCCGCGCGCCAGCAGGCGCAGCCACAGATACTGGGCGACATTCGTGTCCTGATACTCGTCCACCAGCACATAACGGAAGCGCCGGTGGAACTCGGCCAGCACGTCCGGGTGGGACTGGAAAATATTGATCACGTGC
This sequence comes from Oceanicaulis sp., assembly GCA_022565365.1. Taxonomy (GTDB): domain Bacteria; phylum Pseudomonadota; class Alphaproteobacteria; order Caulobacterales; family Maricaulaceae; genus Oceanicaulis. Next base: position 15,150 of record JAIUMW010000033.1, on the reverse strand, counting down.
AGCAGTAGATCGCCAAAATCGCAGGCGTTCAGGACCGACAGGCGCTCCTGATACAGCCGGTAAAGAGTGCCCGCCCGCCCGTCGGCGAAGCTCCACTTGTCTTCTTCAGGGATGCGTTCAGGGGTGAGGGCGCGGTTCTTCCACCCGTCCACAAGGCTGGCGAAATAGCGCGGTGTCCAGCGCTTGATGTCGATATCCTCGGCCTCGAGGATCTGCTTGATCAGGCGCAACTGGTCGTCGGTGTCCAGGATCGTGAAACTGGATTTGAGGCCCGCGAGCTCAGCATGGCGGCGCAGGATCTGGGCGGCCACCGAATGGAAGGTGCCCAGCCACGGCAAGCCCTCCACATCTTCGCCCATGATCGCGCCGACCCGGTGCTTCATCTCGCGCGCGGCCTTGTTGGTGAAGGTCACCGCGAGAATCTGGGAGGGCCAGGCCTTGCCGGTGGCGAGAATGTGCGCCAGGCGCGTTGTCAGCACCCGCGTCTTGCCCGTGCCCGCGCCCGCCAGCACCAGAACCGGGCCTTCCGTGGCCTCCACCGCCGCGCGCTGGTCCGCATTCAGCCCGTCCAGATAGGCCGCTTCAGCTCGCGGCGGCCGCGCCGCGGCCGGGTGGGCCAGGGGAAGGGGGGACATGGACCCCCCTGGGGCCAGCGGCGCTTAGAACACGAGCACGAAACAAGCACGCGGACGCGCCGAAGGCAGGGGGCGGGGTGTGGCTGGAGTGTGGCGGTATTGGCGGACGGCGCGTACATATGATATCTTGAAGATATCCAGCAAGGAGGCGTGATATGAAAGCTCTGATCGGCAAGTGGGGGCAGGCTGCCGGGCTGCGCATCCCGAAGGACGTTCTCGAGCGCACCGGGCTGGCTTTGGGCGATGCGGTGGAGTTGAGCGTGGAGGATGGAAAGGTCATCCTCACGCCCGCGCGCCAGCCGCTGGATCGCGAGGCTGTCTTTGCGGCCATGGCGCAGCAGACGCCGCCGGAACTGGTGGAATGGGGCCCGCCAGCCGGACGCGAAGTCTGGTGAGCGCGCCTGCAGTATTTGACCGTGGCGATGTGGTTTGGCTGGAGTTTGATCCGGTGCTTGGCCATGAACAGGGCGGGCGGCGGCCCGCTGTGGTGATGTCCACGCGCCAGTATAACGCCGCGTCCAGCTTTGTGCTGGTCTGTCCCGTCACCACCAATGGAAAGCCCTGGCCCTTCAAGGTTCCGCTGGGCGGGGACGCGCCGGTAGAAGGCTGGGTGCTGTGCGATCAGATCAGAACGATTGACCCGCGTGCGCGCCATGCGAAACGGACCGGGCAGGTGGGTCAGGAGACCCTTTTGCACATGGCGCAGCTGGTGGCCGCGATCTTCGACCTGCCCGATCCCGCCTCGGCGGTTTGAGGCCTACTCCCTGCGCCCCGGCGCAGCTTCCGCCCCCGCCAGTATCCCGCCATCAAGATCAAGACCGGTTCCGGTCATGTAGCTTGAGGCGTCGCTCGCGAGGAACAGCGCCGCTTGGGCAACTTCCTCAGGGGTTCCGAACCGGCCCATGGGCACGCCGGCGGCGATCTCTGTCAGGACCGCCTCGCGCTGCGGGCCGTCGCCCAGCATGGCGTCCCACATGGGGGTGAGGATGGCGGCGGGCAGGAGTGCATTGCAGCGGATGGGATAGCCCTGCTGGGCGCAGTACAGCGCCACGGTGCGGGTATGGTTGCGCACCGCCGCCTGGGATGAGGCGTAGGCCGCGGCGCCCGGGATGCCCACCACGCCGGAGCGCGAGGACAAATTGATAATCGCCCCGGCGCGCCGGTGCTTCATCAGCGCGATAGCGGTGCGGCAACCCAGCGCCAGCCCGTCCAGATTGACCCGGTGCACCGCCCGCCAGCTGGCGAGGTGGAAGTGCTCGGGATCATGCGGGCCTTCGGTCTCCAGAAAGCCGGTGATGCCGGCATTATTGACCAGAATGTCCAGCCCGCCATGGAGCGCGCGGACATGCGGCTCTGCTATGCGCCAGTCCTCTTCCTCGCCCACATCAAGGCGCAGGGCTTCGGCCCTTGCGCCAAGCTCTGCGGCGAGCTTTTGCGCGCTCTCAAGGTCAATATCGGTGATGAGGACATGGGCGCCCTCGCGGTGGAAGGCGCGGGCGATGGCGGCGCCAATGCCCCGGCCGGCGCCGGTGATCAGCGCGGCGCGGGTCTTCAATGATGGCATGGTGACAATCCCTGCAGACAGCGCCGGGCAGGCAGGCGCAAACAGGCCGCCCCGTGCGGGCGGCGGCGCAATGAACTTTAGCGCTGCAGGGTCATTGTCAGGGCCCTCCTCAAGGACAGATACGCGTCGATAGCGCGGCTTTTTCCGGCTTGCAAGCGGGACCTTGGCAAGCCGCATCTTGGCAAAAAGGGCGCGGCGGCCCACCCTTGGCGCACATCATAAGGAGAGTGCCCCATGTCCCTCGAGAACCAGCGCCGCGTCGACAGTCCGTTTGGCGCCCGCTCCACCGCCGCGCAGGTGATCAATGGTTACGATCTGACAGGGCGCACCGCGCTGGTCACTGGCGGCTACTCCGGCATCGGGCGGGAGACGGTGCGCGTGCTGGCCGGCGCCGGGGCGCGGGTGCTGGTTCCCGCCCGCGATCCGGCCCGCGCCAAGGCGGCCCTGACGGGGCTGGGGCAGGTGGAGGTGCTGGCGCTGGATTTGGCCGACCCCGCCAGCGCCGCCGCGTGTGCGCGTGATGTCCGCGAGCTAACGCCCATGCTGGACCTTTTGATCTGCAATGCCGGCATCATGGCCTGCCCCGAGCAGCGCACGCCGTCCGGGCGCGAATTGCAGTTCGCCACCAATCATCTGGGTCATTTTGTGCTGGCCAACGCGCTGAGCGATCTGATGGCCGGGCGCCCCGGCGCGCGCCTGGTCATGCTGTCTTCGGTGGCGCACATGGTGTCGGCGGTGAACCTTGATGATCCGGATTTCCGGGCCACCCCTTACGACAAATGGCAGGCCTATGGCCGCTCCAAGACGGCCAACGCCCTGTTTGCGCTGGGCTTCAACGCCCGCCATGCCGGGCAGGGGGTGGAGGCGTTCTCCGTCCACCCCGGCGGCATCATGACCGCCTTGCAGCGGGACATGGACGAGGCGGAGATGCGCGCGCTGGGCTGGATCGAGGCGGACGGGTCGGTCAATGCCCGCTTCAAATCGGTGGAGCAGGGCGCGGCCACCACCGTGTGGGCCGCGGTCTCGCCACTGCTGACCGGGCGCGGCGGCGCCTATTGCGAGGACTGCAATATCGCCGAGCCCGCACAGGAACGCGGCTGGAACGGCGTGCGCCCCTACGCTGTCGATCCGGAGATCGCAGAGCGGCTCTGGACCCTGAGCGAGCAGCTGCTGGCGCAGGGCTGACGCCCTACGGCGCGCCCAGATGGGCGTTGAGGATGGCGACCAGCTCCTCAAGCATGGCGATGCGGGTTTCGGACAGACTCAGCCAGTGATCCTCGCCGTCCAGACGCACCAGGCGCACATCCTTGCCGGCGCTGCTCAGCGCGCGCTCCATGAGCTCGCTCTGGCTGATCGGCACCACCGTGTCTTCCACCGGGTGGATCAGCAGGACCGGGGCTTGCACCTGAGCGGCGAAGCGCGCAGGCGAGCGCGCTTCCAGCATGGCGCGTTGGCTGTTGGGATCACCGATGGAGCGCCGCCAGTAGTCGCGCGCCACGCTGCGGCGGCTGCTGCGCGCGCCGATATCGCCGGCGAACACCCATAGATCGGTCACCGGGGCGATGGCCGCGGCGCAGCGATAGAGGTCCGGCGTGAAAGCCGCACCGGCGAGCGCCGCATACCCGCCATAGCTGGCGCCCGCGATGCACACGCGCGCCGGGTCGGCGGCTCCCTCAGCGACCAGATGGGTCAGCACGTCGGTGACGTCATCCTGCATCTTTCCGCCCCATTCGCCCCAGCCCGCGCGCTGGAACGCCCGGCCATAGCCTGTGGAGCCGCGGAAGTTGGGCTGGGCCACGCGATAGCCCAGAGCCGAGATGAAGCCCGCGATATAGTCTTCCCCCAGATGGTCCTGGCTCGCGGGCCCGCCATGGGGCAACACCACCAGCGGCCGCAAATCGCCCGGCGCAGCGCCCGGCGGATCGGTGATGATGGCTTCCAGCGTGGCGCCGTCGCGTGTCTGGTAGGTGATTAGGCGGCGCGTGCTGACCAGGCCCGCATTGGCGATGGCGGGCCGCGCCTCGCCAATCGGCGCGATTTCGCCGCTGGGGCGGTCCACAAGCAGGAAGGTGCCCGCCTCGCCGGGCGCTGCGATGTGGACCAGAGCGCGCGTGCGCGCCGCGTTCCAGCTGCTCACATTGACGATCAGGCCCGGCGCCCGCGCCGCCACCATGTCGTGAATCGCCGCCAGATCGGTGTCGATGAAGACCTGGCGCGGCGCGCCGTCGATATAGGTTGCGCCCACAGGCGTACGCGTCACGGGGTCTATGATCACGCCCGTGACATCCCGGCCCGGCGGGGCGCTCAGCGCGCTGCGGGGCTCTCCGCCATCAGCAGGATAGCGCACCATGGTGCGAAAGCCGTTCGCCCATGGCACAGTGTAGAAACCTGAGCCGTCGGCATCCACGCCGGACACGCCTCCGGCAGGGGACAGGTTTTCCCAGTGAGGATGCGCGCGCCAGCTATTGCCCTGCCGCAGCTCCAGCGTGGAGCGGTCATTGGCGTTGTCAAACCGCAGGCGCGCCACGGCGTTGCCCTGGGCGTCGACAAACCAGCGCGTGATCGGCACTTCAGCCGAACGCAGACGCTGGGTCTCAAGCACGCGCCCGGTGCCGCTAGCGGGGTCCACGCCAAACAGGGTGGATTCCAGCATGGGGCGCCCGCCGCCTCCGCCCAGGCGGAAGGCCGGCATCAGCACGCGCCCGCCGCGGACGCCCGAGAAACTCGCAAGAGAGCTTTGCGGCAGCAGGGACGGTTCGCGCCCGAGCATCTGCGCGGTCTGCATTGTCTGGGTGTCCAGTGAGAACAGGGCGAAATACTCAGTGTCGGAAAGCCACTGCTCGAACACATTCCGGCCCGGACCGCCCACCTGCACATTGGCGGAGAACGTGCTGACCGTGACCATGACAAACCGGTCGTCCATCCAGAACAGGCCGCGGATTTTTTGGTCCGTTATGTCAACCGAGCGCGTGCCGGGATCGCCTTCCAGCGACATGACCACCAGCAGGCTGCGCCCCTCATTCTGGGTAATGAACGCAATTCGTGATCCGTCCGCCGACAGGGCCGGGTAGGTAAGGTCCGCGTCCTGTCCGAACAGGGCTGCCAGGCGGGACACCGCCTCATTTGCGCCAGCCTGGGCGGTCAGCGCAAATGCAGCGGCAAGGACGGTCAGAACGCGGAACAGCATGATGGTAGAGCTTTCGTTGTGGACTCTCCAGCAACTATCGCTGCCGGGGAATGCCTAGCCAAATATTATTTGCACGCCGATACGTTGTGCCATGGCTTTGTAACGGTTTCCCGTTTCGGGCCAGAGTGGCGCTGCGGCCGGGTGATCCGGCGGGGTCAGGCCTGCGTATGCATTGAAAAGAGCAAATTGCGGCGTGCCCGATGACAATGCTGGACGAAGGCTGGATACTCGATTGCGCCTCTGGCGCCGCGCCTGAAGCTGTGCGTGTGCTGGCGGCCTGTCAGGGCGTCATGCGCACTGACGCCGCGCGGCGCGCCGCGCCTGCGGAGCTGGCGTTCGGCGCCCTTCTGGAAGCGTTGCCCGGAGCGCCGCTGGGCGCAGACGCGCTGGAGCGCACCCTGGAGCAATTGGCGTCCCGGAGCGATGCGCCCCCCCATGCAAACAGCCCGCATCCGGGATTGTTGCCGCTTCCTCTGGAGCTGGCGCTTGAAGGTCAGGCCAATCGCGGCTGGCGCCGGCGTTTGGGAGGCTACAGCGAAATTCCGATACACAGTTTGAGCGGGGCGGGGGTTGAAGCGCGCCTGCTGTCGATCCCGCCGGGCAAGGGCGCGCCGCAGCATGACCATGCCGGCGAGGAACTGACCCTGGTGCTCAGGGGTTCCTTTCATGACGGACGCGCTGCGTTCGGCCGCGGCGATGTGTGCTCAACGTCGCCGGGCGACGTGCACCATCCGCGCGTCGACAGCGCCGAGACCTGCATCTGCTTTGTCGTGGAGCTGGGCGGCGTACGTCTGACCAATCCGGTCTATGCCGGCATTGATCGGCTGAACCGCCTCGTCCAGCGCCTTTAAGTTACACAGGAGACATCTTGATGCTTCGCCTCACCGCCGCCCTTGCGGCCCTTCTGGCCGCGCCTGTCCCGTCCGCCCTTGCGGCGGACGACCTCGCCGCCAGCCCTGGCGAGACCATCATTTTTGACGTGTTCCGCGGGCGCAACACGCCGTTTGGCTCACACGAGGTGCGCTTCACCGAGGATGACGGCGCCCTGATCGCCGAAGTGACGGTGCGCCTGCGCGCCGGGCTCGGGCCGGTCACGGTGTTCCGCTACGAGCATGATTCCACAGAGCGTTGGGAGGATGGCCAGCTGGTCGCGTTTGAAGGGCGCACGCTCAAAGATGGCGATACGTTCGAGGTGAGGGCCCGCAAGACGGACAGCGGTCTCGACATTACCGGACGCGACCCCGAGGGCGCGCCGGTCGATCAGGCGATGGAGGCCGGCATCCTGCCGTCCTCGCACTGGCATCGCTATCCTGCGGGCGATGAGGCGCTGCTGAATACCGAACACGGCACGCTGATGGAAGCAGAGGTCGAGTTCCTCGGCGAGGAAGAGATCGAGGCTGACGGCACGCGCATCCAGGCGCGCCGTTACCGCCTGGCCGCCTCGCTCACCCTGGACCTGTGGTATGACGAAAACGGGCGCTGGGCCCGCTCCGAGTTCGAGGCCCGCGGCCAGCGCGTGACCTATGTGCGGCGCGCCAATCCTGTGACCGGCTGATGCCGGTCCTGCGGCTGGTGCTCGGCGATCAGCTGACCCGGTCGCTGGCCTCCTTGCGCGACTACGCGCCCGGCGACGCGGTGCTTATGGCCGAAGTGGCTGAAGAGGCCGGCTACGTCCCGCACCACAAAAAAAAGATCGCGTTTCTGTTCTCCGCCATGCGCCATTTTGCGCACGCGCTGGAGGCCGACGGGCTGGACGTGCGCTATACGCGCCTTGATGCGCCGGGCAATGCCGGCTCGCTGGAGGGCGAGGTGACGCGGGCGCTGGCCGATGGCGGCTACACGCGTGTGATCGTGGTGGAGCCGGGCGAATACCGCCTCATGGAGGCGATGAAAGACTGGCCGCAAATCCTTGGCGTTCCAGTCGATATCCGGCGTGATGACCGCTTCATTTGCTCGCGCGACCGGTTCGACGCCTGGGCGCAGGGGCGCAAACGCCTGACCATGGAGTTCTTTTATCGCGAGATGCGCCGGGAGACCGGCCTGCTAATGGACGGCGACGAGCCGGCTGGCGGCCAGTGGAATTTCGACCACGATAATCGCAAGCGCCTGCCTGACGGCGTGACCATCCCTGAGCGCCTGCGTATCGAGCCCGATGACGTGACGCGCGAGGTGCTTGATCTGGTGGCGGCGCGCTTTGATCCTCATTTCGGCGATCTGGACGATTTCTGGTACGCGGTCACGGCGGACGACGCGAACCGTCAGCTCGACTGGTTCATCGAGCATGCCCTGTCAGATTTCGGCGATTATCAGGACGCCATGAAGACCGGCGAAGCCTTCCTGTTCCACTCGGTGATCTCGCTCTACCTCAATTGCGGCCTGCTTGATCCCATGACCGCCTGCCGCAAGGCGGAGGCCGCCTGGCGGGCGGGTGCCGCGCCGCTCAATGCGGTGGAGGGGTTTATCCGGCAGATCCTGGGCTGGCGCGAATATGTGCGCGGCGTCTATTGGCGCTTCATGCCTGAATACCTCACCCGCAACGCCCTGGACGCTCACAGGCCGCTGCCCGAATTCTACTGGACCGGCGAGACCGAGATGGCGTGCGTGCGCGACGCGGTGCTGACCACCAAACGCCACGCCTACGCCCATCATATCCAGCGCCTGATGATCACCGGCAATTTCGCGCTGCTGGCCGGGATTGATCCGGCGCCGGTCAATGAGTGGTATCTGGCGGTCTATGCCGACGCCTATGAGTGGGTCGAGGCGCCCAACACCCACGGCATGGCGCTGTATGCTGACGGCGGGCTGATGGCGACGAAACCCTACGCAGCGTCAGGCGCCTACATCAACAAGATGAGCGACCACTGCAAGTCGTGCCGCTACAAGGTCAGCCTGAAAAACGGGCCGCGGGCCTGGCCGTTCAATTATCTCTACTGGAATTTCCTGATGGAGAATGAGGACCGGCTGAAGGGCAATCAACGGCTGTCGATGATCTACAAAACGCTGGAGCGCATGGACGATGATAAGCGCGCGGCGGTGCGCGCCGATAGTACGCGCTTCTTCGCGCGCATCGGGATCGAAAAGGAGAGGAACAGCGCATGACCCGCCCCGCAACGCAGGCTGACGGCCTTGTCTGGATCACCGGCGCCAGTTCCGGCATTGGCGCGGCGCTGGCCCGGCGCCTGGCGCGGCAGGGCTGGACTGTCGCCGTGTCGGCGCGCGGCGAAGACGCACTCAAGGCGCTGGCCGCCGAGCATCCCGGCAAGATCATTCCTGTCCCGTTGGATATCAGCGATGCAGACGCCGTCGCCCAGGCGGTCGACCGGATCGAGGCGGAACACGGCCCCATTGCCTGCGCGGTGCTCAATGCCGGCATCTACATTCCCGTGCACGCCGAAAATCCCGACTATCAGGCCTACGCAAAGACGTTTGCGGTGAACCTCAATGGCACGGCGGCGTGCGTCAGCGCGCTCACCGGGCGCATGGCCAAACGCCGCAAGGGCCAGATCGCCATCGTGTCGTCGGCCACCGGGGTTGGCGGCATGCCCACCGCTTCGGCCTATGGCGCGTCCAAAGCCGCGCTGATCAACATGGCCGAATGCCTGGCCATCGAGCTACACCGCTATGGCGTGCACATCCAGGTGATCACGCCGGGCTTCGTCGAAACCCCGGCCCAGGACGACAATGAATTTCCCAAACCCTTCATGATCAGCGCCGAAGAGGCGGCGAGCCGCATCGCGTCGGGTCTCAGGTCGCGCCGGTTCGAAATCACCTTCCCGCGCCGGTTCACTTTGGCGCTCAAAGCCATCTACGCCCTGCCGCGCGCCTGGCACATCGCCCTGGTGCGCCGCCAGACCGGCTGGAGCAAACCGCCGGAGGGGTAGGGCTGCCTGGCCCCGCAGTACCCGCGCCATTGCCGTCAGCCGGCGCCATCATCGTCATCATCGGGCGGGGCCATGGGGTCGTGCTTGCGGCTGGGCGGGAACATCACGGCGATGCCGATCTGGGCACTGATGAAGGTGGTGCAGATCAGGAAACCGAGCATCAGGCGCAGGGCGGTCCCTTCGGCGCTGGCGCGGGTGAGGGTGCGGATCGCGCCCACATCCAGGACCAGGATCACCGTGGTGAACACCACCCCGATACAGAACCCGATCAGGCCATGGCGCAGGATGAAGCGGATCAGCGGGGGCATGGCGGGCTTTCAAGGGCGGGTGATTGCCGGGGGCGCCGCGTCAGTGTGCCACGCGTATGGGCGCGGCGATGTCAGGACGCGCAGCGGCAATAAAGCTAGACTGGCGATTGCGGCTGGACATGCGGTCCATGCGCGCATGCGGGCGCCGTGCGCCTGAGGCGGGCGCCGCCCCGAACAACCGAGGTTGATATGAAACATGCAATTCTGGCTCTCGCGCTCGCCGCGATCCCTGCCGTCGCCTGCGCCAGCCCTGACACAGAGGACGCCGCCGCCGCCGAGGCCCCGCGCCAGCTGGTGACCATTGTCACCGCCGCCGATCCGCAGACCCAGCTGATGGCCATGGTGCTGACCGCCGCCTCCGTGCGCCAGGGCGCGCAGGCGCATGTCATGCTGTGCGGACCGGGCGGCGATATCGCCCTGCGCGACGCCCCCGCCAGCGCCACGGACGGCCAAGCGCCGCGCGGCGCCAGCCCGCAGGGCCTGATGCAGACCCTGATGAGCGAGCATGGCGTGACGGTTGAAGTGTGCGCCATCTACCTCCCGGGTCTGGGCGCAGACGCCTCGGTCCTGCTGGACGGCGTCACGCCCGCCTCGCCCGATGCGATGGCGCAGCGCCTGCTCAGCCCGGACGCGACGGTGTTGACGTTCTAGGCGGCCCCCCGGGCCTTGATGTCCCGGCTGCCTGGAAGGCAGGCCGGGACATATCCGCCTGCCCTGACGTTCGCCGGGGAAGGGGGTAGGCTGAAGGACGGATGCCGGGTCTGCGCCTCACCGGGTCCGCGCTCGCCCGGGAAAGCAAGGGTTGGAATACCCCTATCCCAGCTAGCGCCTTGCTTTCGCCATCAAACCCGGTCATAGAGCGCCCATCGCATGAAGCGCGGGCGTAGAGGCGGGTCACACCGCCCACGTGCTTCGATCGGATCGGCAAGGTGGCCATGGGCCGCCATGATTCAGTCCGGGCGAGGGCCATGAGGCCCGTCGACGGCGGCTGATCTGCGCGGACGCTTTCCCATAACTGATTGAAATGACCGGCAGGCGTGCGCGCCCCCGGTCAGAGGAATGTTATTTTGACCACTTTTGCTCAGCTCGGCCTTGCCGAGCCCGTTCTGCGTGCCGTGACTCTGGAAGGGTATGACACCCCGACCCCGATCCAGGCGCGCGCCATCCCGCTTTTCCTGACCGGCCGCGACATGGTCGGCCTGGCCCAGACCGGCACCGGCAAGACGGCGGCCTTTGTGCTGCCGCTGCTGACCCGTCTGCTGGCGGAGAACAAGAAAGCGCCGGGCCTGTCGTGCCGCGCGCTGATCCTTGCGCCGACGCGCGAGCTGGCCGCCCAGATCGGCGCCTCGGTCGCCGCCTATGGCAAATTCACCGGCCTGACCCATACCGTCGTCTATGGCGGCGCCAAGGCCGGTCCGCAAATCCGCGCCCTGGCGCGCGGCGTTGACGTGCTGGTGGCCACGCCGGGCCGTCTGCTCGATCACCTCCAGGCCGGCAAGCTGCGCCTGGACCTAACGCGCACCGTCGTTCTCGACGAGGCTGACCAGATGCTCGATCTCGGCTTCATGCCGGCGCTCCGCCGCATCCTGCAGGCCTCGGCGCGTCCGCGCACAACGGTCATGTTCTCGGCCACCATGCCTCAGGCCATCCGCCAGCTGGCGGACGATTTCCTGGACGATCCGGCCACCATCTCGGTGTCCGCGCCCTCGCGTCCGATCGAGGCGATCACCCAGAATGTGTTCTACGTCGATGGCGGCGCCAAGCCGGATGCGCTGATTGACCTTCTGGCCCCGGAAGCGGGCCGCCGGGCGATCATCTTCACCCGCACCAAGCGCGGCGCCGACAAGGTCACCAAGCGCCTGGTCGAGTATGGCCACAAGGCTGCGGCCATTCATGGCAACAAGACCCAGGGCCAGCGCGAGCGCGCTCTGGCGGCCTTCCGCTCCGGCGCTGCGCCGGTGCTGGTGGCGACCGATATCGCCGCGCGCGGCATTGATGTCGACGGCATCGAGCTGGTCGTCAATTACGAGCTGCCCAACGTGGCAGAAAGCTATGTCCACCGCATCGGCCGCACCGCGCGCGCCGGCGCGACGGGCCGGGCCGTGTCGCTGGTGGCGCCTGACGAACGGGGCCTCCTGAAAGACATTGAGAAGCTGACCGGCAAACTTATCGCCGGGCTCAATGACGCTCCGCCCATGCCGCGTGGCGAAGCCGCGCGTCCGGCGCGTCCGCAACAAAAACGTGGCGGTGGCGGCGGCGGACGTCCGCGCGCAGCCTCTGGCGGGGGCGAACGCTCCGGTCAGGGCGGCGGCAATCGTGGCGGCCAGGGCGGTGGAAACCGTGGCGGTCAGGGCGCCGGCAATCGCGGTGGCCAGGGCGGCAAGCGCGGCGGTCAGGGCGCCCAGGGCGGCGGTCAGAACCGCAGCAAGCCGCGTGCCCACGCCTCGTAAGCGGCAAGCAGTCGCAGACGCGTGAATTGACCATGGGGCCCCGTGCCGCCAGTTAGTCCACTACGGATACTGATGCAGCACGGGGCGCCCCATGGCCGATTTCGACTACGACCTCTTCACCATTGGCGCCGGGTCTGGCGGGGTGCGCGCGTCGCGCCTGGCCAGTCTCTCGGGCGCGAAAACAGCGGTGGCCGAGGAGTATCGGCCCGGCGGAACGTGCGTGATCCGCGGCTGCGTGCCCAAGAAATTCATGGTCTACGCCTCGGGCTTCGCCAAATCCTTCCGCCAGGCTGAAGGTTATGGCTGGAGCGTTGGGGAACCGCGCTTTGACTGGCCGGCGTTTCGTGACGCCATGGCGGGCGAGGTGGACCGGCTGTCGGGCATCTACGCCAAAAACCTCGCCAATGCCGGTGTCGAGCTGATCGAGGACCGCGCCGAGCTCACCGGTGCCCACGAAATCCGCCTGGTGAAATCGGGGCGCACAGTGACCGCGCGCCATATCCTGATCGCCACGGGCGGGGTTCCTAACCGGCCCGAGGGCGTGGCCGGCGCCGAGCATGCGATCACCTCCAACGAATTGTTCCATCTCGACAAACTGCCCGAGCATCTGGTCATCGCCGGGGGCGGATATATTGCGTGCGAGTTTGCGCAAGTGTTCGCCGGGCTGGGGGTGAAGACCTGCCTGGTCTATCGCGGCGACATTGTGCTGCGCGGGTTTGATGATGATGTGCGCGCCTTTGTCCATGAACAGCTGAAAGCGAGCGGCGTGCGGGTGATCACCCATGCGGTGTTCACCTCCATCGAGCCGTCCAAGCGCGAGGGCTTCCACACCGTGCATCTCGACACCGGCGATGAGCTGGAATCGGACGCGGTGGTGCTGGCTACCGGGCGCGATCCCTACACCGCCGGGCTGGGCCTGGAGGCGGCCGGGGTGGAGGTGCTGGAGAATGGCGCGATCAAGGTCGATGAATACTCGCGCACCAGCGTGGATCACATCTACGCCGTGGGCGATGTGACCAACCGGGTTAACCTCACGCCGGTGGCGATCCGTGAGGCGATGGCCTTTGTCGAGACGGTGTTCAAGGATCGCCCCACCGCCTTTGATTACAGCGATATCGCATCGGCCGTGTTCACCCAGCCGCCGGTCGGGACGGTCGGGCTGACCGAGGCCGAGGCCCGGCGCACCCATGGCGAAATCGATATCTACAAGTCCAAGTTCCGGCCCATGAAAGGCATGCTGACAGCCAAGCCGGACTGGATGCTCATGAAGCTGGTGGTGCGCGCCGAAGATCAGGTGGTCGTGGGCGTGCATATCGCCGGAGATGACGCGCCGGAGATCATCCAGGCGGTGGGCATCGCGGTCAAAGCCGGCCTCACCAAGGCGCAGTTCGACCAAGCCTGCGCGGTGCATCCCACCGTGGCCGAAGAGCTTGTCACCATGCGTGAAAAATGGGTGGACCCGACCCCAGGCACAGCGGGTTGAACCGCCGCGCCTGACGGGCTTCATGCCAATGGTCAGTCGCCGTGGCCGCCCATCTGGGACTGCATGTAGCGCTCTTCGCCAATGCGCTCGATCAGGCTGAGCTGGGTCTCGAGGAAGTCGATATGCTCTTCCTCGGACTTCAGGATGGAATCAAATAGCTGGCGCGAGACATAGTCCCCGGCGCTCTCGCAATAGGCGACGGCGTCCTTGTAGATCGGATGGGCGCGGCGCTCGGCTTCCAGATCGCACTCCAGGATTTCCTTGACGGTCTCGCCGATCAGCACCTTGCCCAGATCCTGCACATTGGGCAGGCCCTCCAGGAACAGGATCCGCTCGATCAGCGCGTCGGCGTGCTTCATCTCGTCGATGGATTCTTCGTATTCCACCTTGGCCAGGCGCGAAAAGCCCCAGTCCTTCAACATGCGCGCATGCAGGAAATACTGGTTGACCGTGGTCAGCTCCAGCTTCAGCGCCTTGTTGAGGTGCTCGATGACTTTGGGATCGCCCTTCATGGATTCGGCTCCGGTGCAAGAAACATGTCGATGCACAATGTAGCATCGATTTCACTCCAGCCAAGTGATTGAAAGATATTTGATAAGTCACTGAGAGGCATTCGCGCGCTTCAACTGAGACGCGTTTGCAGGAGTGGAGGCGGGGTGCGCATTGCGGCGCAGCCGCCGGGCCGCCCGACTGCGATCCGGGAAGCGTGAACGGCGTTCACTTTTACTCCGGACCGGGTTATGCTTCGCCCTGACTGGCTGATCACCTGAAGGAAGCCGCCATGGCCGCGCCCTCAACCGACGCTTACGCTTTTCCGTTCCAGCCTGTGCGTCCGCTGGGCGCGCTGGCGGCGTTCCGCGATCTGGTGAATGATCCTGAAGACACCCGCCATGTGTTCCGCTTCTTCTCCGCAGCCCAGGGGCGTACGGGCGAGGCGAGCTTCCGGCGCTTCTGCGCCAGCGCGTACGGCCAGGGCGTCATCGCGAACCGCCAGGGCCTGGCCGATACCCTTACCGACCGCGCGATGCTGGAGGCCTGTGGGCCGGGCAGTTTCGCGGCAGCCTATCTGCATTATCTCGATAGCGAAGGCCTTGATCCGCTGGGTGTGTATGAGGCGGCGGTCGCGGTGAATCCGGCCCATTACGAAATGCTGGAGCGCGACTACCCGCAGTTCAGCGCCTACACTTGGTCGATGAGCCTGACCCATGACCTCTATCACGTGCTCACCGGCTATGGCCGCAACCCGCTGGGCGAGGCCTTGCTGCTGGTGTTCACCGGCGTGCAGCCCGGCTCGCGCGGATCGCGCCTGCTGGGCGCCATGGCCGGCCTGCGCATCCGGTCGGAGATCCCGCGCTGGCCCGTGGGGCGCATGATGCGCAATGCTGCGGCGATGGCGCGCGCCGCCGAGCCCATGCCGGTGCGCGATCTGTCCGAGCTGTTCGCGCTGCCATTGGACGAGGCGCGTGCGGCGCTGTCGATCACGCCTGACCCTTTGTACCGCGATACCCTGGCTGCCTGGACCGGTCCACAGCCCATCACGGCGCGCGTCTGAACGGCTCCCTGATCTGGCGGCGCCCACGGTCTCGACGCGCGCGCCAACAGCTTGTAGCTAGGCCGGTGAACGAGGGTGTAGGTCAATGGT